>JAKPYU010000570.1 GCA_029568995.1 Candidatus Omnitrophota bacterium
CTGTTGTGGTTTTTTCTGTGGGGATCATCCACCCTGTGGTTGCCGATCCTCCTTCGGATCGTGCAGTGCGCCTGTTGACCGATGTCAATTCGACAACTTCTTTTGGCGGGAGTACGGATACCCGAGATATTTATGTCGGACCGGATGCCCGGGTGTATTTGACCACAGGAGACACACTCTATTGTCTGAATTCCCAAGATGATTCATTTACATCACTTCAAACATTCCCCGGCAGCAGCCAACCCCCGTTATCCGGGCTGCTCACCGTGGACAATTCTCTCCATTTTGCCGCAGACGACGGTGCATACGGGCTGGAACTCTGGAAAACCGACGGGACTCCCGAAGGGACTCGCATGGTCACGGATGCGAATCCGGGGAGCGGCAACGGAGCCACTCTGACTCGACCGAAAACACCGGGGATCTCCGAAACTCCACAACCCAATATGGTCTATGATCCGCGGACGAATCATACGTATGGTTTTTTCCTTCAGACGGTTGAAGGAAAGCCGGTTTATTGGCTCTGCAAATACGGATTCGAAGGAGACACTTTCATCGTCGTAAAGGAGTTCCACGGTCTGACTCAACCTCCGGGAAATCTCTGTCTCGGCGCAAACAGCACAACGAATACCACTGACCTTTATTTCACCATCAGCACTCAGGATACCGGAAATGAGCTGTGGTATTCCGACGGCACAGAGGCCGGGACAACCCTGGTGATAGACATCAATCCGGGAACGGGAAGCGGTGTGGACTACCACGACGGGCTTACAGCGGCAGGAAACAAGGTATTTTTTATCGGAAATGATAACACGCACGGCGCGGAACTCTGGTCCAGCAACGGAACCGCGACCGGAACCCAAATGGTCAAAGAGATCAATCCGACTTCCGACTACAATCCCCCTATTTCCCTTTATCCCTGGAATGACCTGTTGTATTTCGCCGCGTATGACGGAGGAGCCCAGCATGGGGGCCATGGGTATGAACTCTGGCGGAGTGACGGGACAGCAACAGGAACCTGGATGGTGTCGGACCTGAATACGGGCACGGGGAGTTCCATATGGATGGGGCAGAGTCCCTGGTTCAGCGTGTTCGGAAGCTACATGTATTTCACAGCCTATGATGCGCAATACAACATGAGGCTCTACAAAACCGATGGAACCGCCGGCGGAACACAGCCCGTTTTCACCCCGAGCGATCCGCGTCGGTCCAATCCCAGGCAAGTGACGGCTGTGAACAACACGATCTTCTACACCGATGACATGGCGCTCTGGAAAACCGATGGAACCGAAGCGGGAACAACCCTGGTACGGAATTTCAGCACGGGCGGATACTCGGAGAGTATCGATCCGCCCTCGCTCCTGACGAAGCATCTCGATGATCTCTTGTTTATGGCTGACGATTCCACACACGGACAGGAACTCTGGCGCAGCCGACCTCCTTATACTGAACAAACCACCCAGATGGTCAGCGACCTCTCAAAGCCGAAAAGCGACTCCATACTATCGGGAACCATAGACATCCAAAGGATGTGGGAAGAAGACAGGCAGCGCAGAAAAGTCATGGAGTACATCGATCCAATTTCTGGCCCGGAAGAGAATCCTTTGGAAGGTCTGGTCGTATTCCTCGCGAAGGCTGCGGAATTCATCAAGACTGAGGAGGGCAAGAAGTGGCTTGCGGAAATGCAAACGGATGGAACACCCGAAGGAACTCAACCGCTCCCCAAGCCTGCCGGATCTCAGAAAGGAGGGACCGGCAAAGGACAAGACACAGACGCGACGGTACTCGTCGATTCGGATATCCCAGGCCTGGCATTTCGTGAAGTGCGGGAGATGGCCAGTGCCCAGGGGATTCTCATTCTTTCGGCAGATGACGGCGTTCACGATGTCGCCCTGTGGAGAAGCGATGGGACTGGTGAGGGAACCTTCCTGCTCAAAGATCTCAACACGCAATTGGAAGACCCGGGACCGGCTCACCTGACAGCATTCAAGAACCGCGTATTCTTCAACGGGAATGACAGTGCTACCTTCTGGTACGACAACTCGGAGTTGTGGGTCACCGACGGAACCGTTGAGGGGACCATTCCCTTCTACAAATTTTCGGACAGAGACATTTATGGAGGAGATCCCCGCGAATTTTGCGTTGCAGGGAACGTGATGTTTTTCTCTGCACGTGGGGTACAACAGTATCTGCCGGAATATGACATCCCGGTCTGGTACGGCCACGAACTATGGAAAACAGATGGAACCCCGGACGGAACCGTGATGGTGAAAGATATCAATCCGGGCTATGACGATTATGGTTCCTTTCCGCAAGACCTGACCGTCGCCGGGGATTCACGGGTATTCTTCACGGCACACACCGATGATATCGGCCGTGAACTCTATTTCAGCGATGGAACCACGGACGGCACGCATCTCGTGAAAGATCTCCTCCCCGGTGTGAATGATGTAGGACCGTCGAATCTCACGTTCGTCAACGGGATTCTCCTTTTTGCACTGGATGATGGTCAGCAGGGAACGGAACTCTGGTGCAGCGATGGCACGGAGGCGGGAACGCAGGTTCTCATGGACATCTGGCCCGGCCCGGGTTCTTCCGACCCGCAATATCTGTGCTCCACGCACGGAGTGGTCTATTTCTCCGCTGTGCACCCGGAGTCGGGGCGGGAACTCTGGAAAAGCGATGGGACTGTGGGGGGAACGGTCCTGGTGAAAGACATCGTGCCCGGAACCGGCTCGTCTCTGCCACAGGCAATGATGCCTTATGGATCGGAAGGACTGGTCTTTTTTGCTGCGGATGATGGTGTTTCCGGACGGGAACTCTGGAAATCCGATGGCACAGCGGAAGGAACGATCCTGGCGAAAGACATCTTTCCGGGAGCGGGATCATCCGATCCAACCTACCTGATGACCGGTGGGACTCTTCTGTTGTTTTACGCCGATGACGGAGTTCACGGCAGCGAACCGTGGGTCGTGAATCCAGCGCTGGAAAACACTTCAGTCGGCGAAGTGTGGCGATATCATTGAGCGTTCGCGGTACAGGCCCGAATGACACCTTCACAGGTATGCCCCAGCCGGGAATCGAAAACCCGGCTGGAGCATACTGTTTATTGCGGCGAAACCCTGCGACGCGGCCTGGATTGATGAATACGGACAGGAATGTAGAATCATTTCGGAGAAATTGCCTTATGAACATGGATCGAAAAGAACGCATTGGTTTTACACTGATTGAGCTGCTGATTGTCGTCGCCATCATCGGAATTCTGGCGGCCATCGCGGTGCCCAATTTCCTTCAGGCCCGCAACAAGGCCCAACTCACTGTCATCATCCGCGACATGCGCACCATGGACGATCAGCTCAACATCTATAAGCTGGACAATAACCGATACCCTATCTCGGACTATGTCAACGGCATGAACAGCATCAAGATCCTTTCGACACCGGTCTCTTATATGGCCAGCGTGCCGTTCGACCGTCATCGCAAAGATCCCGAACTGATCAAGACACGGGGCGAGCTGTACAACTATTGGTACAACGAGGAAGACCCCAGCGGACGGTACAACACAGGCGGAAAAGACTGGGCCTATCACGGCTGGTATGTATATTTGTTTTCCGTGGGGATCGACGGGGATGTAGATTGGATCACATACAATCCAAGTAACGGAGTTGCCTCCAACGGCGATATCCGCTATTTCTCGCCAAGAAAGACAGCCGACTGGCAGGACTCGATCAACTGACGGGTGATTGTGCGTCACGGAACTGCATCAGTTCGCCCTGTTCTCATTCTGCACCAGTGCGACGGGATTGTTTGCCGATGAGATTTCTCCCTTTGGTCGAAATGACAGAAGAGTTGTCACTCCGAACGAATGTGAGGAATCTCGTCAGGCAGGATTCCCGAATGGCGGTACTCGGGGCAAGTCCGGATTCAATCCCCTCGCCAGGCCTATCAGATCCTCTCCGACCGCAATTCCACGCTCCAGGCAAAACACAGCCAGGTTGAAGTAGTGGTTGCCCAGGATCTGTCGATCCAGCCGGGTCATGCGGGGCTGATTCTCGCGCAGCCAGTCTCGCTCGCTTCTCCACCAGCCATCCCAATTCGCAGAATCCGGCGGATAAACTCTCAGCAGAATCGGCTGCGGCACAGCATTGGAAAACGGATCGGGGATTTGTCTTGTCCGTGTGCTGTAATCCATAAGGTCCGTATCTACATACACCGGACCTTCCGCGTTCAATACATCCTGCAGTTGTTCCGCACGTGTGGAGTTCCATACCGGATGGATCTGAAGACCGGTGGGTTCTTGTTGAATGACGGTTGAATAAAGATGTGGAAAAACGGCGTTGATCTCACCCAAATACGCCCTCGAGCCGGAAGGAATCTCCCGGATGGATCGCTGAACCCACCGTAATGGAATCTCACCTGTTCTCACCGGCGAATACCAGGACCAGAACACAACCGCCGCCAGACAAGCCGGAACCAGCCACCGGCCCATTCTCCCCGGCCAATTGTGTGCTGCGAGCGCAAGCGCACAGGCCAGGCACGGGGCAAAGAAATGTCCGGGGTGACGATGGAAGAACACGAAGGTAAGATTGATCGCTCCAAGCGCGGCGATCCACCACAACCGGCGAGACTGACCGGAACGAAAAGCAAGCAGCACAAGAAGCAATGCCCCCACTACGGCCCCGAAAACAGCAGTCCAATTGAAATCCGAAACTCCTTCCCAGACCTGGTTTTCGAATTGTCCACCGAACAGGAAGCGGATCAGGCCCGGCAGAGTTTCCGCATCGGCTTGATACAATGGCGGTGGCTGCCCCGAACGCAGCAACGGCAAAGCCAGCGGAAGGACTCCCAAGATGAATCCTACACCGAAACGCGAGATGGAAATCCATGCTCCCCGCCGATCCACAAACGGCAGAACACACAGCAGAAATGCAAGCGGAATCAACAAAACGCTGGTCGAAACACCGATACCTGTCAGCAATCCCAGAAGCACGTAAAACGAACAAGGCCCACGTAGATTGCGTCGTTGATACTCATCCTCCAGCAAAAAAATCCCCATCAAGCAGGTCCAGGCCAGACCGTACACCTCCGCTGCCAGCGCATGACGCATCACCCAGGGGGAGAACGCCCACGATAGAGACAGCCCCATCGCAATCCATCCGGCATCCTGTCGCTCTGAAATGCGTCGATAGAGAAAAAGACAGAACAGCGATGCGGCTGTTGCAGTGAAAAACGCCGAGAGCAGGTTCACACGGAATGCCACAGAACCGAACGGCGGGCAGGTCAACCTCTTCCCAAGAATGACATAGACCGGCGAGCCGGGAGTATGAGGCACTCCCAGGCACCGGGATGCGGTAATGAACTCCCCGGAATCCTCCCAGGCCAGATCCGGGCACAGCAGAGCCAGGTAGGCCGCGAAAGCGACCAGGAAAGTGAGTCGAGCGGGGCTGTACAGAATGGATTTCATGGTACTGTGGTCAGGTCCACAGGCTGGAATCCTGTGCCACCCATCCTTTGGGGGATCTCCTCTTCTCCCTCTCCTTCCGGGAGGCTTGGAGTGAGGGTCTGCAAGGGTGACACCGGCATCTTGCCGGTGGGGTACTCCTCATTCCCCCATCACCTTGATAATCAACCTCTTCGGGCGGCGGCCGTCGAATTCCGCGTAATACACCTGCTGCCAGGGACCTAAATCCAATCGGCCGTTTGTGATCGGAAGAATCACTTCATGACCGATCAGGAGATTTTTCAAATGTGCATCGCCATTGACCTCGCCCGTGCGATGATGCCGGTAATCCGGTCCCTGGGGTGCAAGCCGATCTAACCACTCATCAATGTCCTGGATCAGGCCCGACTCCGCATCATTCACGTACACTCCGGCGGTGATGTGCATGGCAGAAACCAGCACCATGCCCTCTTGAATCTCGCTGTTGGATACCGCCTCCTCGACCCGGGACGTGATATTGATGTATTCGCGGCGTTTGGGGGTATTGAATGTCATATACTCCGTGTGAGATTTCACGGCGGTCTCCTTGTTGGGCGATTCTCACGTACTCTGGAAAATTCCAATGGAGTCTGTTCCGGTGAACATGCCTTGTGCATTCAACTTGAACTCGTCCGGGTTGGTGGCGGCGGCAAGCGCCTCATCATAGTCAATGATCCCCTCTCGAAAAAGACGCAAGAGATCCTGGTTAAACGTGTGCATCCCGGCCTCGGCCCCTTTCTGCATGAACTCTTTCAGCCTCCAGAGTTCCCCTTCGAGAATGGCCTTCCGGGTGCTGGGCGTGGTACGCAGAATCTCGGTGATCGGAACCCGTCCTTCTCGATCCCGTCGCCGCAACAGACGCATACAGACAATCCCTTCCAGGGAAAGAGCCAGTTCCTGCCGAACCTGCTGTTTCAGGTGGTCCGGGAAATAGTTGATGATACGATCCATGGTGTGTGAAACATCGCTTGTGTGCAATGTCGAAAGCACCAGGTGGCCTGTTTCGGCGGCGGAAATGGCGGTCATCATGGTATCGTTGTCGCGCATCTCGCCGATCAAAATCACATCGGGACTCTGACGCACAACATGCCGCAGCGCATCCCCGAAGGACGCCGTATCGAATCCGACTTCCCGCTGGTTGACCACCGACTTCTTATCCACGTGGAGAAATTCGATGGGATCCTCGATGGTCATGATGTGGCGGCAGAAATGCTTGTTGATGTGGTTGATCATGGCCGCGAGTGTGGTGGATTTCCCGCTTCCGGTCGCCCCAGTCAGCAGAACAAGCCCGCGTCGCAGTTCCGCGAATTCCCGGGTCACGCTCGGCAGGTCCAGCCCGTCAAAGGTCAGATCCTGGTCCTCGATCAGGCGGGCTACCAGGCCGATCTGGCCCTGTTGACGAAACAGATTGATTCGATACCGCAATCCGCCCCCAAGGGAATAGGCAAAATCCAGATCCGGCCTTTCGCTGAACAGCCGTTTCTGGTAGTCATTCAGAAGAGAATCGACGATTGACTTGATATTCTCCGCCGACAGAGGAGAAGTATCGTCGCGAATGACTTCGCCGTGAATACGAAACGAAGGCGGCAGTCCGACTTTCAGATATAGATCGGATGCGGTCTTCTCTTTCATTCGCTTGAGCAGTTCGTGGGCGTTCATAAGCTTTCTCCCGGATAGATTTCCATGATCCAAATGTAGCCTGTGTCGGTCTCGCCGTCCACTTCACTCCATGGAGGAAAAAGGACCGGATCGGAGACTGTCAGGGAATATCTCCTCTGAGATACACATAAGAGCCGAAACCTGCTACACTTGGCTTAGCGACGTCCCAATAGGGAATCCGTCCGAGAAACCGAATGGTGGAAGAAATAATGAAGACTCCAAGAATCGGTGTGATCGGGATCGGCGGATTCGGCGGTTCTCATGTGGAGCATCTGGGATTGCTCCATGAACGCGGAGAACTCCGCTTAACAGCCGCTGCCGACCCGGTTTTTCCCCAGTTTCGAAAGACCGTCGAACACCTGAAAACTCTTGGTGCACGAATTTTTGAATCTTCGGGGGAACTCCTGGAATCCGGCCTCGTGGACGCGGTCACGTGCGCAACCCCCATTCCAATTCACGCTTCCATGGAACTCGATCTCGCGGAACGGAGAATGCCGTTCTACATGGAAAAACCACCGGCGGTAACCATTCAGGACATGGACCGGGTGATCGAGGCTGTTCAAAAGGCCGGAATCCCGGCAGCGATAGGATTTCAATTCCTTTCTATGCCCAGTGTGAAAGCCATCAAAGAGCGGATCGTCGACGGCCGGTATGGAGCCGTGAAAGAAGTCATCGCGACCGGCATCTGGAAACGTCTCGAAAGTTACTATGATCGAACCTCGTGGGCAGGCATGCTGATGGAAAACGGGGCGTATGTGCTAGATGGAACGCTATTTAATCCGTTGTCGCATGTCCTTCATCTGGCCTTGTATTTCGCGGGAACCGAGCTCAACAAGACGGCCCATCCGGTCAATATCCGGGCGGAGCTTTATCACATCCACCGCATCCAATCCGAGGATACCTCCTGTGTGGAGGCGGAGCTGGATACCGGTGGGCGGTTGTTCTTTTATGCCACCTTGTGCGCCGGGAAACAGCTGACCCCGGAAATCATTGTAGAATTGGAAAAGGGAACCATCCGATGGACAGGCGGAACCACGGTTTCGTTTATAGAAAACGGGGAAGAGAAAACCGAGTCATTTCCCGTTCCGGATGACCGGGTTCACCTGCTGGCATTCGGCTCATTCATTGAGGCTCTCAGGAGCGGAACACCGGTCGATTGCCCGCCGGAGTTGTGTCGTTCATTCGTTCAAACGGGGAATGGCGCATTCCTCTCGTCGGGACTGCCAAGAGAAATCTCCGAACGGTACATCCGTCGGGTACACGAGAATCGGTCCCGCACCGCCGAATTGATCGGGATTCGCGAGGTCATCCGCAGAGCGATTCGTGAACACACTCTGTTCTCCGATCTGGAGATTCCATGGGCGATATCGGGGCAATGGGTAGATGTCTCCAATATGCAGGAATTCAGCCTGTATGAAGATGCCCAATCAGAACCTCCGTCACCGCCGCCCAAGAGACGTTAGAATCCGCTCGAACTCCGCTGCCACAATCCGGGCATCATGCATCCGTCTCACATATTCCCTCCCCGCATCGCCATACCCGATTGTGGCTTCGGGAACCTCTCGCCACATCCGACAGCGATCCACCAAATTATGAAAATCGCCTTTCACGCAGATTCCTGCTTGATGCACCTCCAGAAATCCTCCCGGATCGAGTCGGTAAGAGAGAATCGGCACTCCCGCACGCATCGCTTCCAGGAACGTATTCGGGAAACCCTCCAGGATCGACGTGTTTACCAGAATCGCGGCCTGGCGATATTCCGCCTCCATTTTGTGGAAAGGAGATCCCTGGGAAATATCCAGATTGGAGACATTTCGCAGCTCTTCCTCGATCTGGCGGTTGTATTCGGGGCGATCTCCGGGAGGCATGACCATTCGGAACGAAATCTCCGGCAAGGCTCGAGCAAGATGGATATATGAAATGGGATCCTTATACGGATCGCACCGCCCCACCCAGAGAATCCGTCCCGGTTCCCTTGGGAGAGATTCTTCAACAGAATCGTCCACCGGCGCGCAGGCCGACCGGAGCACATGGGAGCCAATCCCGAAGTTCTCCAGCAGGAGACGTTGCTGTTCTTCATTCTGGCAGATCACGCAATCCGCGTGGCGCACTCCCCGACGATAGGCGCGGTACATCCATGAATGCCCTTCCTGAGCCAGCTGGTCCCGACAATCCAACAGGCTGGCCGTCATGAAACAGAATCGACCGCGAGCCGCCTTCGCCAAGACAGCCATTAGCGCGGTCTCCCATCCGGCACAGCGCTGCACATAAATGTCCGCCCGGCAGGCAAGGAGAAATCTGCCTGTATCCCACAACGTGCGCATCTTGGAACCGGGAGCGAGTTTCAGCACGTGTACTCCACGGATCTCTCTTTCCGCAAACGGTCCCGGGCCGCGAGTCAGAAAGCGAACCTCGTGCCCTGCCGCGGCCAGACCTGTGGATAAATGAAACAACTGCACCTCCGCTCCCCCGAATACCGAGGAATCTTCGGGATCGAAAAGCGGATAGGCGCGAAGGTTGTA
>JAKPYU010000574.1 GCA_029568995.1 Candidatus Omnitrophota bacterium
GTGTTGTGGAACTACCGCGAGCCGGATTCGGATGTGTTTGAACAGGCGCTCCGGGTTTATGTCGCCGTTGCGGATGACATCGGGAAATCCGACCCGGCCAAGGCCATTGGGATGCTGAACCGTGCGCGCGTGATCTCTCCGAGTCATTCCCTGACACAGGGCATCTTGACCGGGCTGGACAATCTGGGCTTTGAGGTCGGCGAGGACGTGGCGGCGAAAGGGAATATTACACGCTGGCTCATAGTCGGACCGTTCCCCTTCGGCGGAGAAAACCCTTTGGAGAAGACTTTTGTGGAGGAACCGGCTGTGGACATCAGCCGTTCCTATCCGACCGCTGAAGGTGAGCGGCGCTGGGAGCGATTTGTCAGCGATGCAGCCATGGTCGATCTGAGAGGATTCTACGGGGGCGGGGAATTGGTGGCGGCCTACGCGTATGCCGAGGTCTCCCTGGAGAACGACCAGGACTTGTATTTGAAAACCGGCAGCAACGATGGGTTCCGATGCTGGTGGAATGGCGTGGTTGCCGGACAATATGATGGTGAACGGAGCTGGGACCCGGACCAGGATGTTTTGCCGGTCCACGGCAAGAAAGGGATCAATACCGTTCTCATGAAGATTACCCAGACAGGCGGCCTGTGGTGTTTCAGCGCGCGAATCACCGACCGTGACGGCAATGCCATCCGGTATCGTCCGATCCGCGCGGGGAAGTGAGATGACGATTCATCCCCCCCTCAATCCCCCCGTGAACGGGGGGAAGAACTCCCTCCCCGCTCGCGGGGAGGGTTGGGGTGGGGGTTCTCCAGGCGGTAAGAAGTACGAACAACATGAAAGGAGTATCCTGTGAGAAAACCTGCAATTCCCTTGGCAGTTCTTTGCGCACTTGTTTTCTGTCTCATCGCTAACGCCGACATACTAAAAGTCCCGAATCCCGAGAAATTCAAGAAGGAAAGCACGGATAAACCTCGTGATCCGGGACCTTCTCGGCTGGGGCCGGTCTATGCTCCTCTGGCGGAATGGCTTGTGGCGCGGTATGGCCTCGCAGACAGAACCGGGATTGGAGTGGATATCGGCGGCGGGTCGGGATCTCTGGTTGTCGAGCTCTGCAAGCGTTCGCCGAAAATGCACTGGATCGACTTGGATATCAATCCGTCTGTTTTCCCCGATTTCTTCGAGAAAGTGCAGGAAGCCGGGATTGGAGGCCAGGTGAGTGCGATCTTCTCCGATGTGCAATGGATGGCCCTGCGCGATAACTATGTGGATATTGCCGTCTCGCGTGGGTCTTATCCGTTCTGGGACGATAAGAAAGCGGGATTCGCCGAGATTTGGCGCATTCTGAAACCGGGCGGCGTGGCGTATATCGGGCGCGGGTTCTCCGAGAATCTTCCCGTAGAAGTCGCGCGGGAGATCCGTGACAGCCAGATTAAGAGACAAGCGGAAAGCGAGAACAAAGGCGAGGGCAAAGGCGAAAACAAAGGCAACAAGATCGGCAAAGGATTCCCCAATTACTCAATCGAGGAAGCGCGAGAGGAATTGCAGACGATCATGCGGGATCTGGCTATCGAAACTTACACCATCATCCATCCATGCCCGGAAGGATCGGAAGGCATCAATTACGGCATCTGGATCGAAATCCGTAAGAGCGAATGAACTCAATCTGATATTCCATGTGTAGGGGCGACGCATGCGTCGCCCCTACATGCTTTGCCCGGCCATCTCTACTTCAGCCCATACTTCTTAATCAACTCCTGCAAGCGCCGCCGCGACAGCCCCGCCAGCATCGCGGAACGGGTCACATTGTTGTCGTTCGCTTTCAGCAGGGACTCCAGGTACGACCGTTCGAACGCCTCTCGCGCCTGTTGGAATGTCAACTCGCTCTGGTCGAGCAGATAGGTATCGTTGACCGTCGCCTGCGGCCCCTGGCGAAGCTGGATTGGCAGGTCATCCTCACAGATTTCTCCCTGGTCACGAAGAACGAGGGCACGCTCAATTGTGTTCTCCAGCTCACGGACATTGCCGGGCCATGCATACTCCCGGAGCAGCCGCATCGCCGCTGGAGTGGTTCCGCATACGGAACGGTTCATCTCTTTGTTGAATTGCTCGATGAAATGCTGCACCAGCAGCGGAATGTCCTCCATTCTCTCCCGCAGCGGTGCGATACGGATCGGAACAATCGAAAGGCGGTAATAGAGATCCTCCCGGAATCTCCCGCTCTTCACATCCGCCTCCAGATCTCGATTGGTCGCGGACAAAAGGCGCACATCCACTTTGATATCGGCCACGCTTCCCACGCGACGGATTTCTTTCTGTTCGATCACGCGAAGGATTTTCACCTGGAGATCCAGGGGCAGGTCGGCAATCTCGTCCAGAAACAGGGTCCCGTGATCGGCCGCCTCCACCAGGCCGATCCGACGTTGGTGGGCGCCGGAAAAGGCCCCTTTTTCATGGCCGAACAGCTCGCTTTCAATCAGGTCGCGCGGGAGCGCCCCGCAATTCACCGGCACAAAACGCTTGTCAGCGCGGGTTGATTGCGCATGGATCGCGCGGGCCACAATCTCCTTGCCGGTCCCACTCTCTCCCATGATCAGCACGGTGCTTTCGGTGGCGGCCACACGTTTGATCAGCGCGTACAATTCCTGCATGGACTTGCTGCGACCGATCAATCCCTCAAACGCGCGGCGATCCTGCACCTCCTCGGTTAGCCGACGGGTCCGGTCGATCAATCGCCGACGTTCGATGGCGTTGGCCGCCATCACCAGGATCTTGTCGTTCTCAAAGGGTTTCGTGATGTATTCGTACGCGCCGGACTTGATCGCCTGTACCGCTGTCTCCACCGTGCCGAACGCGGTCATCATAATCACCACCAGGTCGGGGTCCTGCCTTTTGAGAGCGGTCAACAGTTCCAGGCCGTTCATATCCGGAATGCGGATGTCCAGAAACGCGATATCCGGGTGGTCGTTCCGGGCCAGTTCCAGCGCCTCGTGGGCCGATTCGGCTGTAAATACGGTATACCCTTCCGAGGCAAGCAGTTTGTTGAGGATGTGACGCATTCCCGCTTCATCGTCCACAACCAGTACCGAACCCGTAACTGTCTCGTCCATTGTTCCGCCTCGCATCCTGTCGACCGTCTCTCGTCTACTCTACGCAACCCGTCTCTCGAAGAGAACGGCGGGTGGAAATTGACCGTTGTCATGCGCATTGTGAGCCGATAGAATGGCGGTGTCATGTGCACCGGTATGAACAAAACGTGGAATCTGTGTGTGGCGGTCCTGATCGTAACAGGACTCGCGATGTCCAGCTGTTCCGAGGGGCCTAAGCGGTTCCGGCGTCTGGTAGTGTACTCTCCGCATGGGCTGGAGATTCTGCAGGATCTTGCGCGCCTGTTCGAGGCGCAGCATCAACACGAAGAGGTTGGGATACGAGCGGCTTCTTACAATATCCCGTCTCATTCCATTCTCAGGCAGATCGAAGAGGAACGTGTCCAGCCGCGATGCGATGTCTGGTGGGGAGGATCCGCCTTGATGTTCATGGAAGCGAAAGCGGGTGGCCTGCTGGACCCATGCCCGGCGGCGGAAGTGGCCACCCATCTCAGCCTGGATCTCCGTGACCCGGATTACTATTGGCTGGGAACTTTCGTGCTGCCCGCGGTCATCGTATACAACAAGGCCGCGATTCCTGATTGGGAAGCGCCGAGAGACTGGGACGACCTGCTGAATCCGAAATGGAAAGGCCGCATCCTGATTCAGGATCCGGTCACAACCGATGTCATGGCGCAGATCTTTTGCGCGCTGATTCAAACTCGTTCCGGCGGCACGGGCAACCCGGAGGCGGGGTATGAGTGGCTGCGAAATCTGGAATCCAACGTTCTGACCCACACAGCGAACACCGAACATCTGTTTGCGGAATTGAATGAGGGCAAGCAGGCGGCCCTCACGATATGGACCCTGTCGGACGTTGTGGTGCAGCGGCATCGCTATAATTACAATCTTGGGTATGTCATTCCCGAGAGCGGGACGCCGGTCCTGACCGAAGGGGTGGCCCTGATTCGCGGTTCCTCTCACCTGGAAACCGGCAAACTGTTCGTCGAATTTGTCACCAGCGCCGATATGCAACTCTATCTGGCCGATCCGAAAAACGGCTATTACCGGATTCCCACACGGAACGATCTTGGAGACCGGCTTCCGGAGTGGCTGAAAGGCGTTGATGTCAGGGACATGCTGCGCAAAATGCCCATCGACTGGAGTATCGTTCGACGCGATCGGGCCGAATGGATCAAGTATTGGGATGAGCAGATTCGAAATAAGAATCTTCCTGAGGACAAGTCTGTCGGATGATCCGGGCGGGAGTCCACAGGACTGCCGGTTTTCTGCGAAATGTGCTTGAATGTTCGGGTTCACGATGATGGCCGCTGGTGGATGGAAAATGACTACGAAACAATACGGAACGTGGGTTCTGACAGCGTTGATCCTCCTTGCAGGGATCGGGTGCGCCACGAAGGGACCGGAGTTCAAGGAACAGGTGAAGTACGCCCTCGACCTCTATTACGCGGGAGAGAAGGCCCGTGAGGCCGGGAATCCGGAGGCGGCGGCAAGCTCGTTTCGACGGTCATTGGAAGTCAGTCCGCGCCCGATTGTCCATCTGCAATTGGCGCATGTGTTGATGGACTTGGGACAATTTGAAGAAGCCGGGAAACATCTCGAACTCGCGCTTGCCGGAAACCCCGAATACGACAAAGCACGGGTTGCACAGGAACAGCTGAAAGCAAAAATCACGGTCGTCGAGCGGATAGGCCAGCCGGAGAAAAAACAGGAATCGCTCCAGCCGTTTCCCTATATGCCTTCCGCACAAGTGAAACGGGAGGCCCCCAAACCGGTATCCGCACCCGCTCCCGCTGTCCAGGAACCGACCCTCACACCGGACCAACAGAAAGAGATCGACGCTCTGATGGCCCGTGCCCAAAAGGCACTCGATGAGAACAATCCGAATGAGGCCATTGAAGCTCACAAAGCCTGTGTCGAAATCGCCCCGAAACACTCCAAATTCCACTATTACCTCGCCAATCTCTATCTCAAACAGGGGGACCTGGAGCGAGCGCACTTCGAATACCGTCAGGCGCTGGATCTCAATCCCGGTCTCGCAGGGGCATACAACAACCTGGGGGTGACATACGAAAACATGGGACGCGTCGAGGACGCCATGGCCGCCTACCAGGAGGCCATTCGAGTCGGCGATCATACAGACTCGTACTACAATCTGGGAGTCCTGCTGGAGAAACGGGGAAAATGGGAGGACGCGCTCAAGAATTATCGAATTTACCTGGAACGCGATTCCGGCAGCAGCTGGGCGGAGTCGGCCCGGAAACAGATCCGCGCCCTGGAACGCGCGCTCTATTGACATTGTTCGATTCAGTCGCAGGCGGTTAAGGAGACACATCATGGAGGAATCCCACGGACAACTGATCCCGGCTTTTCAATTCGCTTCCGTTGCGGATGACATCGGTCTTGGAGAACTGAGAACTCGCGCCGAGGCCCTGGAACTGTTCCTGGGCGTCATGGAGAAACGGGTTCGAGGCATTCGCACGAGCATGATGACCACAGCGGAAACCCTCGCTGCGCAGTGCCTCTCGTTCATGGTTCGAAATAAGGACGGATTTACGCGCGAGGAAGCGAAGAGCCTTTTCTATCGGTTTCGACAGAAAAAAACCGATGAACCGGAGGAACAGCCCGACTCGGACCAGCCCCAGGATACCGATGCGCGCCTCGAACGAATTATGGTCTATATGGAAGAGACCTCTAAAAAACTGGACCGCATCGAGGACGACATCACATTCCTGAAAGATCAGGTCGCCGACATTCTCAAACGGCTGTAAGACAGGTCGATAAATCCACACATTCACCGGGAGGGCAACCATGTCACTGAGACGCAAAAAGATCGCCATTCTTGTGGAACAGGATTATCAGGACCAGGAAGTCTGGTATCCCTACTTCCGACTGACCGAGGAAGGCGCACAGATCAGCCTGGTCGCGCCGAAAGCGAGGCAGGTCTATCCCAGCAAGCATGGGTATCCGATCACGAGCAACCTCTCCTCTTCCGCCGCATTGCGCAAAAAATTCGATGCGGTCATCATTCCGGGTGGCTGGGCGCCGGATTTCCTTCGCCGCGATCCCAACATGGCGAAACTCGTCCGCAAAATCCATGACGATGGTGGAGTAGTTGCCGCTATTTGTCATGGCGGGTGGATGCTGGTTTCCGCCGATATCCTTCGGGGCAAGACAGCGACCTCATTCTTCGCCATCAAAGATGACATGGTCGCCGCCGGTGCAAAATGGGTGGATCGGGAAACAGTCAAAGACGGCAAACTGATCACGGCCCGCAAACCGGACGATCTCCCCACGTTTGTCAGGACGCTGATTGAAGCGCTGCTGTAGTCTTTAGGGGACAGATCAACCCCACCCTACCCTCCCCAATCTCGGGCAGGGAAAGGCCAAGCCGTCTCCCCCAAGTCATGGGGGACACAGAGGGGATTGAATTTGCTTACTCGTGAAACACCTGAGCCGTGAAAATCTCGAACGTTGTTCCTTCCCTCCAGGCATCTGCGCTCAATCCGGCTTTTTGCGACAGGTGCGACAGCGTCTCCTCGATCTCCCATCCGACCTCCCAGGGAACCTGCGGCAAGTACAACGCCCGGTTCATCCCCTTCCTCAACACAATTCCGTGCGTTCCGAGAACAATGTCCTTGTAGCTGCTCGCCGTCTTCATCTCCGATAGTATGGACATCTCAATTTCCACCTTGTCCATTTCATCCGGGGTCATGGGGCGAAATCGTGGGTCGCGTGTGCTTGCGCTGATGGCATTATCCTGAATGTCTTCATAGAGAGGGCGGCTTGCGTAGATCGACCCGATACACCCTCTCAGCTGATACGGCTCCTTGACATGAATCGTCACAAACGCCCCCTGCGGTTTCCTGAGCCGCTCGGTAAGTTGCTCCGACGGGATTGCAGGCAGGTCTTTTCCGCTCAACTTCGCCGCAATCGTGTCCCGCGCGAACTTCAGCAGGGTCTTCTGTTCGGTTTCATTCAGGTAGTCGGGATAGGCACGAAACACGATGGAGGCATAGCTGACACTGTTGCTCGCATCGCCGAAAATCCGCCCGGAGGTATCGTACTTCACCAGGCAGCCTTCGCTGTTCGCCGGAAGGCATGACAGCAGCAGGCGTATCGGATTCCGTCCGCAAATCGTAGCGTGAGTCTCATTTAGAATCCGGTTGAATCCTTCAACATCCAAGTGAATGATGGCGTTTACCGCGGATTTGTCCAGAATGGCGATATTTTTCTGGATATTGTCCCGAAACGGCATGTACTGAAACCGTGGCCCGAAATGAGTGAAATCCGAACTGGCCACAAAAAGTGTTTTCTCGTCCACCAGCGGTTTGAGAAGATTTGATACCTCTTTGAATTCGGCCTCTCTCATATCGCCGACCGTAATGGGGATCAATTTAAATTTACCCAAGGCGCGCTGCAGGAAAGGAATCTGAATCTCCAGAGAATGCTCCTGTGCGTTGGCCTCTGGGACATACTGCACCAGGGGATGCTCCCGCAGCTTCTTGCAGGCCTCCATATCGAGTGGAACAGTTCCCAATGGGGTCGTGTACGAATCCACGTCGTCAATTGATACACCTTGAAAAGGATATCCGTGCGAAAGGGCCATCACGACAACCCGCTCGTAGGGGATTCCCTGGATGGCCTTGTACGCATATCCGGTGACGGTTCCCGCGGCCCGATATCCCGCATGGGGAGCGATCAGGGCCACGGGACGCGGCTGGTCCGTTGCCCCCACCAGGGATGCCTGGGCCAGGTATCCATCCACCTCCGCCGTCAGTTCTTTTTCTGTGCCGGAGTACCAGGACCCTGCAAACACCGCAGCGCGGTCCCGTGCTCCATCGCTTGAGGAACAACCCGATACGATCCAGGATGCGGTCATGATCGCGACTCCTATCAGGTGAACGTTTCTCCGTGTCATCATTGGAATGCCTCCCTTCCGTCTCGAATCTGGTAAGAAGAATACAACGGCTCCCGCCATTTTGCATCTGCCGCCACCCTCTTTGCCCGCACTGGGGGGCGCACAGTTGTGCGCCTTGGAGTGCGACAGCGCAGCTGCCGCCTTCTGTCCCTTTCCCCCAAAATCAAAAACAGCCGTGAGAATCATCCCACGGCTGCATTTGTCTTCCAGGAAATCAACAATCGGACTTCTCTTATGCCTGCGCCGGTTGCTCTCCCTCTCCTTCCGGTGCCAGAAGCTCCTTGCATAGCTCGTCCACCCAATTGACAAAATTCTGCTGGTTGGTCGTAGAGATCTTCTTGAGCGTATTATCCGCATACCGTTTCGCGATCCGCAAATACTTCGTGGCCTCCTCCGTCTCACCCCGTTCACGATAGAACAGGCATAGGAGATATCCCATCCCGCCGTCCTTGAATTCAAGAGGAATCGCGGTCATGTCTTCGTTCGCATAGCTGTACCGATAGAAGTCGAACGCCTCCTGTGCGTAAAGCTTCTTACGCTCTTCATATTTCTCGTGATTCTCCGGCGGGATGTGTTCGAGCATCTCGTTGATGAATTGAATGCATTGCTGATAATTCGTCGCAATATAGAACAGCCGCGTCTCGGCGGATTTCATCTCCAACTTGGTTCCCTCATAGAATTCCCTCACTTTCTGATGGACATTCTCAGGATTGTTCGCGTCGTATTGAATGTCGTTTTCATATCCCAGGCGAAGCATCTGGCAGTGCCGGTCCAATGCGAAACAAGCCAGCGCGGTGGCGTAATCTCGCGGTTCCGTGAGCAGCATGGTGAAAAACGGCTCGGCATACTTGTCACGCTGACTCCAGATTTTCTCCAGGGTTGCGCGGCAGCGCATATTGGGCGGCTTTCCCTTTTCCCGGTCGAGAATGGCGCAGGCTTCTTCCAGGGAGGCGAATTCCTTGGCAAGTACTTTGAACCGCCCCTGCTCCGTGTCCTTGAACATCTCGACCAGATTGCCGTTCTTGCGCATGTTCCGGGTGAAATACTTATAGTTATCCACACCGAAACTGTATTCGTTTGAGGCAATGAGACAATTCGGGCATACGGTGGTCTTCAGAGTGGAAGGATAATCGTCATACTCGCCAATCCCATGCGAATGTCCGATCAGCCATTCATCGCATTCGATGGACTGACTTTTGGCCATGGCCTGGTAATTGTTCATCTTGCGTTCGCAAACCAGGCATTGCGTTTCACGCTTCCAGAGCGATTGGCGTTTTGGCATAGTGTTCACCCCTCCTGGGCAATGGAATTACCCAGCCGTTGCAAACCGTAATTTAACCCGATACGACTCCCCGTTCAAGGACCCGCAGATCCCCAATCCGCAATCCGCAATCCGCAATCCCCAATCCGCAATCCCCAATCCCCAATCCGCAATCCCCAATCCCCAATCCCCAATCCGCAATCGAATGTCCCCTTTTATCGACAATCCGTCCCTGAATCACTATAATCTAAGATATGCGAATCAATAGGATGACGGTGGTTCTTTGTTTGTTCTGGCTTCCTGTGGGGGGATTCGCCGAGGTCGATCCATCCACTCAGCAGCGTATTGACCGTTTGGAGAACGAGAACCGCGAATTGCGGACACTCGTCGAGGAACTCCAGCGTCGCCTGGAGGCGGTCGAGAACCGCTTTCCATCACCCAAAATTTCCGAGGAATATCCGGCATCCGCCACTCAGCCCCTCGAAGACCTGGACCAGCGAGTGAAGGTTCTGGAGGACCAGGAGGAAAAGCACGAGAAAGGGTGGATGCGCTCGCTTCGACGGAAGTGGTTCGAACTCGGCGGGGAAATCCAACTGGAATACCGGGACACCGAGCGTGAGCGGGACAGCCGGGCCGGTGTGACCGATCATCCTTATGGCCAATTCCAGATCGACCATGTCCGGCTCAGTCCACGGGTTCGGTTCACGGATGACATCATTCTGGAAGCCGACTTCGATGCCGGACAGCAGGCTACCTCGGATCTTCAGGAGGCCTACCTGCTTTGGCAAAACCTGCCCCTCGATTCCGGACTGACCATCGGCCAACAAAAAAAGTTCTATCGCCCCAGCCGTAAAACCGAGTCCTACCCATTGGCCGGGACCGCATTCTGGCATGACCGCGATCTCGGCATCGACTGGAAAGCCGAGTACCAACCGTTCCACTCTCACCTTGCGTTCATGAACGGCCTTCGCATGGATGACGATGAAATCGGGGAGGATGAATCGTTCCCCATCCTGGCCGATGATTTTGAATATGGCGATTTCAACCAGAACAAGGAGATCAGTGCAGGTTTGGGGTGGAAAGAAAAGTCAAAACAATGGGGTGAAATCGACCTGATGTTCTTCGGCGTCTGGGGAGAACTGTCAAATGACGATGAGGTTTTTCTTCTGGGACTTCCGAGGTATCGCTTGATCCAGGACGGGGATACCCGTGAGCGATACGGGGCAAACCTCGATTATCAGTGGAATGAGGCGAACCTGTTCTTCCAGTACATCAATTCGGATGACGGTGGCTTGGAGCGGGATGCCTGGTATCTGCAAACTTCCTATCGATTCAAACCGGAACTAAAATACCTTCTATCCATTGAACCCCTTGTACGATATGGTGAACTGAATTTGAACCTCGATCCGGTTCCCACCAATTCCAGGATGTGGGACCGCCAGCAATGGACCGTGGCTTTCATCATGGAACTCATCAAGGATGTTTTCTTGCGCACCGAATATACCGTCAACGACGAGGAAACCGGGGCGGATGATATTCGGAACGATGAGGCATTGATCCAGTTGGAATTGCGCTTCTGATGTTGCGTAAATGAATAGTCTTGACAATATCGTCATCGCGAGCGCGACTCCGGCGGGGCCGGTGATTGGGACCAAGAAAGCATCGTGTCTCGGGCGATAGGCGAAGGACTGTAAGGCTCGCACAGATTCCTCCCCCGAAGATCGGGGGAGGTCAGGTGGCAATGTCATTAAGTTAAGCAATTATCATTATTAGTCTTTGAAATGACTAGAGTTATGCTATAATAACCGTGCGATGAATCGCAGAA
>JAKPYU010000576.1 GCA_029568995.1 Candidatus Omnitrophota bacterium
GTTGGTTTCCGCAAATGCAGAAATCAGGTACAGGAAAAAGCCCAGGATGCCGGGCAGGACAAGCCATTTCGGGCTGACGATCCACCAGTTCCAGAATCCTTCTCCCTGCGAGAGCGCGATATTCCGCAGACTGACATCCCCGGCAGCCATCAGGGCCACGGCAATCGACAATCCCAACACTAATTCGTAGCTGATCATCTGCGCGGAGGAACGCAACGCACCCAGCAGGGAATACTTGTTATCGGAGCTCCACCCGGCGAGAAAAATCCCATAGACCCCGACAGAGGTCAGCGCCAGAATAAATAGAATCCCGCCATGAATGTCTGCGATTTGCAGAAGAATCGGCTTTTTCAGCAGGCCGAACAGGTCAAAGGTATCTCCAAACGGAACCACCGCAATCGCCAGCAGAGCGGGTCCCATGGACAGGAGCGGGGCCAGGATGAACAGGAACCGATCCGCACGGGTCGGAATGATCTCTTCTTTCAGAAAGAGCTTGAGTCCGTCGGCTATCGGCTGAAGCAGTCCGAACGGGCCGACACGGCAGGGTCCCCAACGGACCTGAAGTCGTCCGAGCAGCTTCCGCTCCAGCAGCACCGCGTACGCGACACATCCCATTAAAATGCCGAATACGACAGCGATCTTCACCAGATGTATGAGCAGGACCACCAAGGTTTCCATGTTCTTCTCAAGGTCCAGAATTGAGTGCCGTACTTATCAACCCCCACCTCACCTCCCCCGATCTTCGGGGGAGGAAATACTTCCTCTACTCTCCCTCCTGCAGAATCCTGACTCGGCAGTTTCCGCGCGATGACAGACGGTTAATGCCGAGTTCGTCATCCTCTCCCAGAATCACGACGCTGCCGGACGGCGTGTTCTCGTCAACGGTGAACGGGATGGTAACACGTCCACCGGGAGACTCAACGAAGATAGGCTTTTCGGCTGAGAGACCCAGGCTGAGAGCATCTTTCGGGGAGAGTCTTGCCGTACAGGGCCGGCTGCGGGCTGCGAGTGCCGGAGTCCGGATGGCATCTCCTGTGCGGTCGAACAGCAACGGCCCCCTCTGTAGCCGAAAGCCTTCCACCGCATCGGAAATCTCGCCTTGCATATCGAATGGAAGGTAGTCGTCGATTTCGTTCGATGGAAGCGGTGCGTGGATTTCCTGACGGAGAATGTCGAAAACCGCCGGGGGTGTCAGCGTATCCCATTCCGCCCCGAACCGTCGTGCCAGTACCTGGAGCAATCGCAGCGGTGTCGCTGTGCCGGAGAGCGGGACCAGGGCGCGCTCCGCCCGCTGAACCCTTCCCGACACATTGGTATAAGAACCCTGAATCTCATCGAATGCTGCAATCGGCAGAAAGACATCCACCGCGCGGGCCGTCTCATGAACGAACACGTCGGCCACGACAACGAATTCCGCACGGTTCAGGGCTTCCTCTGCCAGCGCGCGGTCAGGATATCGGGCAATCAAGTCCTCTCCGAGAATGAAAAGTGACTTGATTTCACCATCGGCAGCGGCCTGCAGAATGCGATGCGTATTTTTCCCTTTGGGATCGACCGGACCGAGGCCGGGGCCGAGATGAGGCAGCACGCCGATTTCCATCGCGCCTCGGCTGTTGGCATGGCGCAGCAGCAGGTTGATTCCCACGTGACGCTCATCGAAAAGCCCCATCATGCGGGCGATGTTTGCGAAAGCACGAACGATCTGAATCCCATCCGGTGCAGCCCAAGCCTCTTCACCGAGCAGCAATGTCGCGTTGCCTTCGTTCGCCAGCGTCCGCGCCAGGTTCTGCAACGGTTCCATCCCCACACCGGAGCGATTTGCAGCGGCGGCGCAGTCGAAATTTCTGTAAGTCTCTTTGAGTGCCTCCGGGAACCCGGCGTTCTTCTCCTGAACCAGAAGGAAGAACAGCGCGGCAAGAAAATCGAGTTCCGTGCCCGGATGATAAAGACAATACCGGGCCGCCAGATCTCGATATGAGCCGCCTCGATCATGCGCCGCCAGCAGCGTTGCACCGTGTCGAATCCGCTGCCGGACTTGAAGGTTCAGGATCGGCAGCTCGTTCGGGAGATCGGAACCCACGAGAAAGACCGTCTCGGCTCTGCGGACCTCACCGATAGGGTCATTCAATGCCCCGATCCGTACGGAGTGCAGGTAGCCGTCTTCGTCATCGAGGCAAATCCGGTCCATGCGGTGGTCGATGTTGCCGCACCCGATCACCTTGCGGAAAAGCCGCTGGAACAGGTAAAGCGATTCATTGGTCTTTCGGGGCGAGATGAGTCCTGCCAAGGCCCCGGCGCCATGTCGATCCCGGATTGCCTTCCATTGCCCCACGATGATGTCTATGACATCCGTTCCATCAGCGGGCGGTTTCAGCTCACCGTCGCGTTTCACCAGCGGAGATCGGACTCGCAGCCTGCTGTTGACAAAATCGAATCCGAATCGGCCCTTATCGCAGATCCATGGGCCGTTCACATCGGGATTGCTGCGCGGCGTGACGCGCAACAATTCATGCGTGCGCCGTCGGCTGTCCAGAAGGATATTGCAGCCGACCGCGCAGTGCGGGCATACGGACGGGGTCGATTCCAGTTCCCAGATCCGTGCCCGGAATCGAAACACCTTGTCGGTTAAACTGCCCACCGGGCAAAGGTCTATCGTGTTCCCGGAGAATTCCCCTTCGAGAGGCCGTTCCATGAATGTACCGATCAGCGAATCGTTGCCGCGTTTCATCACGGCCAGTTCCGCATTCCCGGCGATCTCTTCGAGGAATCGAACGCAACGGGTACAGAGAATGCAGCGGTTGCGTTCCAGGTCAACAAAGGGACCGAGATTCGGCTTGGGATAGGTGCGTTTCGGGAACCGGTACCGGGAATCGTCGGTTCCATGGTCCATGCTGTATCGCTGGAGCTGGCAATGCCCGCCCTGGTCGCACACGGGGCAATCCAGCGGATGATTGATCAGCAGCAGCTCCATCTGCTGTTCGCGGGCGCGTGTGGCCTTGTCGCTCTGTGTGTGGATCACTTGCCCTTCACCGACAGGAGTAGAGCAGGAGGGAACCAGTTTCGGACTCCTCTCGACCTCCACCAGGCACAGGCGACAGCTGGCGACGATGCTGAGAGCGGGATGATAGCAGTAATGAGGAACATAAATGCCGAGCATCTGCGCGGCCTGCAGGATCGTCGTGCCGGCCTCCACGGTGACCGATTGCCCGTCGATTGTGGCTGTCACCGGCTTCCGGAACGAGTCGGGCCGTTTCAGTTCAGTGGCATACACATCCCCGGCGAAGGGGCGTGCCCTCGGATGGATCACCGTGCCTGAATGCGGATCTTTCATTCTGCCAGCACCGATACCGGATGGCCGGGTTGTCCCATTCGGCTCAGGTCGGGAGTTCCACGGGCAATCGCGGCTCTGAATTCCTCTCCGAATTTCTCGATCAACGCGCGGACCGGCATGACCACCGCCGACCACAACAGGCAGATGGAGGTCAACTCGGTTTCAAACAATTCTTGTATTGTTTCGAGGTCGTCGGGATGTCCCCGACCTTCGTGAATCGCCTTCAGGATCTCGACCAGCCACTTGGTTCCTTCCCGGCACGGGGTACATTGTCCGCAGGATTCATGCGCATAGAACTTCGCCAGGCGCAGTGCGAAGTCCACCATATCCACCGTATCGTCCAGAACAACAATTGCCCCGGACCCCAGCATGGACCCCGCCGCTGCCACGGACTCGTAATCGAAGGGAATGTCCATTTGGTCTGCAAGAAGAACCGGCATGGAGGAGCCGCCGGGAATGACCGCCTTAATGGAATGACCCTGCCGGACACCACCGGCCAGGTTGTCAATGATCTCTCGAAGCGTGATTTTTCCCAACTCGATTTCAAAGACACCCGGTTTCTGTACATGCCCGCTGACCGCCACGAGCTTGG
>JAKPYU010000593.1 GCA_029568995.1 Candidatus Omnitrophota bacterium
GACGCGGACGCCAACGGCTACCGTGACGCCGACTCACACGAAAACCAACACCCCAACCCACACCCCAACGAATACGCCGACTCATACGCCGACAACGACCGCAACGGCAACCAACACGCCCACGGGAACCCCATCTCTGACACCGACAAATACGCCGACAGACACCCCAACTCACACCCCCACGGTGACGCCGACTCATACGCCCACGGCTACCCCGACAAACACGCCGACTCCTACGGCGACAGACACACCTACCCACACCCCCACCGCGACGGCAACCCCGACTCGAACCTATACGCCGACTCACACGCCAACCCTGACGCCTTCGCCCACGCCGCGCCCGCTCCCAATCCCGTGGGTTGGCATTACCATGCCCGGGACGTATGCACCCTACATACCGGCCATGCAATATGTGGTGCAAATCGGCTCGCAAACCGGCGTGGTGGGTTACGAGATCGCGGCAACGGACCACCTCAGTGTGCGTCAGCAATTCCAGGAAATTTCCGGCTGGGTAGATTACACGAGTTTCGACATGGATCCCGGCCCGGCCACCACGTTCACGGCCTGGGCGTACCCGGAGCATTCCGGGAAAGCCATGCGCGTCCAGGTCAAGGCTATTGCGGACGGATCCGGGGCGAGACGGGACAGCGATTGGGGCACAAGCAACGTAATTACCGTGCTGTTCCCGGAAGATCCTACGCCCACCCCGACGCGGACGCCCACAGTGACTCCGACCTTCACGAAAACGCATACGCCTACAATTACGCCGACCGATAAGCCGGACGACACTCACACGCCGACTCACACCCCAACCCAGACCTTCACGGTGACGCCGACTCATACGCACACCCCCACCAATTCCCCGACACATACGCCGACTCATACCTTTACGGTGACTCCCACTCACACAAACACGCCCACTTTACCCCCAGATGTGACGCCAACCTTTACCTACACCCCCACGGTGACGCCAACCTTTACGCACACGGCTACTCAGACCCCGACGCATACGCGCACCGCTACGCCCACGAACAGCCCGACAGTGACGCCTACTCACACCCCCACCCCGACGCGGCCCCCGGACCCGCCCACGGCTACGCCGACCCCGACGGCAAGTCCAACAGCAACGCCGGTGACCATCCCCATGTTGTCGATCGCAGCCATGACCATTCTGGATTCATCGAACAGTTTTGTGGCGGATCGAGTCACCTGGTCCCGGCACTGGTACGATGCCCAGCCCGGATACGCGGCGATCTGGTACGCCACGGGGGTTGTGGACGCGACAGCGGCGGACCTGCTCCTGGGCCTCGTGGACAAGCCCGGGGCCAGCCTGGACGCCTCGTTCTCCGTGCCCGGGGCGTCGTACACCGTGGCCGGAGCGCATGTTCATGCCATCAATGGGGCCACTTCGGAGCGGATCAAGACAGACTACACTCGGGCAACGTACACGCCGACCGGTGTGCCCACGGCAACGCCGACGCCGGTGTATACCTCTACCCCAACCCAGGAACCCATTACCGGAGTGAATCTCCGGTGCTTTACAAACTCGACTGAGTGGATGCCAAGGGTCAGTCGGCAATAAGAGGAATCAATTATGGACGAATGGAAAAATGAAATCGAAGAAGTCAAGAACCTGATTCTTAGCACGAATGGAAACGGAAAAACCATTCGAAATTGGCTGATGCAGATCACTGGAGGGATAGTCGTCGGGCTGGTGATTGCCGGGTCTCTTTTCCTATTTGGTCTGCCCGACAAGATCACGGCCACCGCTGAGGCGAAGGCAGAAGCGGCGATCAAGCATCACAGCGAGGTTCTGGAACCCCGGTTGGGACGAATCGAGGACAATATCGAGGATATTAAGAGCAACTTGGACAGCATCGCCGAGTCCCAGAACAATATGGGGCAACGTCTTGCTTCGATGCAAAGTGATAAAAACTCGAAGTAAACCGAGAACCGAGGGGGAATGTTATGCCAGCGAAAGGTGTTACCAGCGAAACTCTCATTGAGCGTGTTGCGACGGTCATTGAGTTGGTCGGCGCGTATCCGGATCAAACCATTGTCGTTGAAATATCGAAAAAATGGGGTATCAGTAAACGGCAGGCATGGAAATATGTCAAGGCGGCGCATCGGTTGTTCGGGCAACGGCTACTCGAAGACAGGCGTCATGCGTTGGAATTGTGTTTGGGGAACTATCAGCGGATTCACCAGCGGGCATTGCGCGATTCCGACTATTCCTCTGCAATGGAGGCAATGGACAAAATTGTTCGACTCCTTCGGTTGCATGAGTTCCCAATCGACGACCCCCATGAAGGGCATTCCAGAGCCTATACGATAGAGCCAAATCAACGCCGGACCCTCCGCGAAATCACGGGCCAGATAGATGACGCGACACGCCGCCGTGGTATTCGAGCAATCGAGGTAATTGAGGCACCGAAGGACCTGGATATTGCGCAAATCAACGCAGTTCTATCTCCCGCCCTGATTGAGGATGCGGAAGAGACGGAGATTGTCCCCGAAGAGACCCCGGAACCCAGCGACTCCCCACCCAAGGCCACATTGGCGGAAATTTTCGGCCAAAAACAAGCGTGATTTTCTCCCCGTTTTTTGTGTTAAATGGTGCTATATTCCCTTGACAATATGTGCTGTTATTGTATACTTTAACTATTACAAATTGAAAGGAGCGAAAAGGACACATGCAGTTAAAAACACTCGAATTCGACCATAAGGAAGTGCATCAGCGGGTCGATCTCGGCCCGCAAGTGTATCTGTGTGGTCCAACGGGAGCCGGGAAGTCGGCCCATTTGGACATGATGAAGGCCCTGGTGTTGGGCAAGATCCCCGAACAGAAAGGCGCGGCGACTGAGATCACTCGGTATTCTCAGCGCGGTCTGGTTCGAGTTACCGGACAGTTCGATACGGGGTTTGCCGTCCAGCGAGTATGGGACGACGCGGCGAAGACAAAGACGCAGATCAAGGTGCTCCCGACGAATGGAGAGAAAGACCTGGAAGACTGCTATCGGCGCATCGCCAAGGAGATTGGCGGATTCGACCCGGGCCTCGATCTCCAGGAGTTTTTCAAGAAGTCCGTCAATGAACGGAAGAAATATCTGCTCGGACTCCTCCAGCCAAAAGACCTCGATATTGGCGGGACTGTCACTCAGAAGATCACGGCCCTTTGGGATGGAATCGACCATAAAGCCCTCGGCGATATGGACACGGCTCTCCAGGAACGATTCGCCGCATTGGACCTGATCCTGAAACACGAGAGATCCCTCCCGTTGCTGCAAAGCCTCTTCAAAGAAGCCAATGACCAGAAGAACAGAGCCGTCAGCGAGAAGAGGCGGATCAACGGAGCGATCCAAAAGACGGCTGCGCTCCAGAGCCAGACAACCATAGCGACGGCTGGCGGAAGCAAGGCCATTGCGCAAGAGATCGCGCAGATCGAGAAGCGCATTGGCGAAATTCAGCCCCTTGTCGGGTCTAGCCAGGAACGACAGCAATGGTTGAGCGAACTCCAAGAGAACCTGAAAGAGAAACGGGAAGAACTGGAGAACGCCGAGAATCGGATGGTTCCCGATTCTGTGCTGAGCGATATGAAGGCGAAGATCGCCATGCTTCATGTCGGATTGCCCGATAAGGAAGCCTTGGAACACAAGCACCAGGAATCTGTCGGGCTGGTCAAACAGAAAGGGACACTCGAAGCGGAAGCGGCCCATGCGCAGGAAACGGTCTCACAAATTGAGAACCTGACCCGGCAGATGGAACGGCGCGAGAGCGATCTCCAGAACGAAAGCCGGTATTTCGTCCCGGAAGAAACGATGCTGGCGGCGGAGAACCTCCTGGTGGAAATTGAATCCGCAACGATCCGCCTGTCTCAGGAAGCGGCGCAGATCGCTCAGTTCAAGGGGTTGTTCGCCGATATCTGCGTGGCGGCCCGGCAGTTCAATTGTTCCAAGGCCGAACGAATCCGGCAACTCCAGGAAGAGATTTCGGAGTTGGATCGGGATATCCAGCGATTGAAGGGCAAACCGCAACCGGACGAGTACACAAGGCGCATCGAGGATGTCGCGGTTCGCATCATCGCCTTGGACAATGAGATCCGGGACGGGGAGCAGGCTTGGGATGATTTCGAGAAGGCCCAAAACGGATTGAACGAAATGCTCAAAGATCATGAGCAGGCGAGCAGCGATACCGAGTTCTATCATCGGTCAATCGCCGAGATCAATCAGAAGATCGCTCAGATTCCCCCCATTCAGGACGTGTCAGCTCTCGAAAAGGAAAGGGCCGACCTGGAAACAAGGAGAATCCGCCTCAAAGAGATCTACGAACAACAGGTCAAGCGGGAGAAGAACGAAGAGGATCTTCGCCGGTTGGAACAGGAGCGGCTGCGGGAAGAGATCTGGATCGAAGCCATGACGGAACTGACGGCGTTCCTGGGGCCGAAAGGACTCATGAGTTCCATTCTCCAGGAATCTGTCAAGCCGTTCAACGTGGAAGCGTCCCTGGTCCTGAAGAGGATGGGGCTGGACTACGACTTTTCGGTCCATTTCTACGGCGGACCTGCCGGGGATCGGGAGATCTTCGATCTCGGTATGGCGCGACAGCACATGGATGGGGAAGAGATCTTCATTCCCTTCGATTGCCTCTCTTCGGGCCGACAATTGATGTTCACCGTTGCAATGCTCGGTGCTCTGGCCCTGTTCATCACCGCCGGGTGGAAACCCCTCATTGTGGACGATATCTGCCTGGTCGATGTCGGGGCACGTCCGCAGTTCGTCGCGGCAATCGAGTCGATTGCGGATCGGTTCGACAATGTGGTCGTTGTGGACAATCACCCCGACGGCCCGTCAGTCGCAATCAACGGCAATTGGCAGGTGATTCAAGTGAATCCGGTGGAGTGATCCACCAGAAAGGAAAACATCATGGTTCGAGTAACAATTGAAGAAGTCACCAAGAAAGCCGGGAAGAACGGTGAGTACCTGTCCATCAAGGCGGACGGGAAATACTACTCCTGTTTCAAGGACGGCGTATTTCCGCTCTTTCAACCGAAGGCCGTCCTCGAAGTGGAGATCGAGGAAAAGGGCAAGTACAAGAATATCACGGACGCCAAGGCGGTATCCGGCGACCAGCCGTCCAACGGCAATGGATCGTCGAAGGGGAACGGGGGCGGGTACGGGTGCGAAAGCGAGCAGAAGAGCCGCGAGATCGCTCGTATGAATGCCCTGACGAACGCGACGAATCTGCTCCAGGGGCGGGAGATCCCGGACGAAAAACTGGTGACGTATGTCACCGGTCTGGCGGAGAAGCTGTATCGGTGGATCAAGGAGCAACCGCAATGCTGACCATTGAACAGGCCGCTTTCGTCGAATCGACAGAACCCAGGACCGTGCTCCTTGCGGGGCCAGGAACCGGTAAAACACACACACTCAGCTACCGGATCAACTGGCTCTTGCAGGAGCACGGCCTGAGTCCCATCGCGGTACTGACGTTTACCAACCGGGCGGCGCGGGAGTTAAGGTCCCGGATTGCGCAGTCAAGATCGGTAATCACCCCCGAATTTCGCGATCTGGTCTATGTCGGGACCTTCCACGCCTATTGCATTTCGGTCATGCGCCATTACCCGGACCTTCGGTTTGAGTACGGCCTGTCGAATGAGTTTGTAGCATCGCCACGGCCCGGCGGCAAGGACGAAGAGGCGATCATGGGGCATCCGTTGGGGATGCCCCTTCGCCAACTCGTTACACGGATGGGAACGAAAGAGACGCTCACAAAAGCGGCTCAACGGCTCAACGAAGATCCGGAGTTCGAGCGCATCTGGCATCAGAATCTCGTGTCAATGGATATGGCCGATTACGAATTGGTCATGAAGGTCACGCAGTCCATCTTCCTGGACCACCCGGAACGAATCCCGAGCCATATCATTCTCGATGAGGGGCAGGATGTCGGGGCAGGCGTTCGGTGGATTGTGGAACGGATCGCGCCGCATGTCAAAACGATCTCCGTGGTCGGGGATGACTGGCAGTCGATCTATTCGTTCCTGGGGGGATATCGCGGGTGGATCGTCCACGATCTGAAGAACCAGGGGTACAAGTACCGCTATTTGACGGAGAACTTCCGGTGCGGCTCCCGTATCCTGGACACGCTGAACCGGCTCATGGAAGGCGCGGATAAGACCAGGCCGGAAGCAATCGCGAAACGGGACCTCGAAGGCAGAGTCTCGTTCTGCTGTTCCGATACCCTGGAACAGGAATCCGAACGCCTTGTTGAGAACATCCGCGATCAGTTGGATCGCGGCGCGGTGCGGTCCAAGATCGCAGTGCTGGCCCGGACGCATTCCCGGTACAGGGTCGCTCGAGAGGCGCTGAAACGGGCGGGAATACCCGTCCAGGCCCCGGACGAAATGTACGAGGCCATGGAGACCCCTGTTTTCGCGACCATCGTTTCGGTTCTGCGATGGATTCAAAGCCCCGAAAACGATCATTTGTTCGAGCAGGCGGCTCTGCGTTTAGGTGCGGAGCCAGGGCAGTTGACGCTGCTGCGTTCGGATAAGGCATTCAAAGCAACCGGATCCCTTTTCAGGGCTGTGCTGGCATCGGCTACGGAATGGCACGAAAAGCGTCCGTTCAAGTTCCTTCTCGGATTTCGGAAGGGATTTGAAAACGGCGGTTTGTACTGGCTCCTGGGCGGAATATCCGGTCTGGCTGAATCGCAGTGGATCCGGGATCAATTCCTGCGGTTGTTCGATACGTACCGATTGTATTCATCCGAAGATTGGGAAGCCATGGACCGGGACCGGATCTCCGAGTTCCTGCAATTCCTGAACGATTGCCGCACCCAGGATCTTCTCACCGCTACCGGCGAGGACGCCGGTGTCACGGTCACAACGGTTCATTCCGCGAAGGGTCTCGAATTCACGCATGTCCACTTCCTCGGATTTGAGGAAGGGGAAATGCCGAAGGGCAGGGCGGATTCCGAACTGGAAGAAGAGTGCCGCGTCTGTTTCGTGGGCATGTCTCGCGCTTCACACGAGTTGACCCTCTATCGAGTACGGAACAAACCCAAGTATCCCGGTGCGCCCTTTTCGGAACCCGTGGCGGCCAGCCCATTTTGGATTCAGGTAAATGGAGGAATTGACCGATGAACTCTGTCACGTTGATTGGCCGCCTCACGGCGGATCCAAAGATGAAATACACGCAGAATGCCGGTATCCCGTTCTGCTCGTTCAATCTGGCCGTGGACCGGCGGTACAAGAAAGCCAACGGGGAAAAGGAAGTCGATTTCATCCGCATCGTTGCGTGGCGGAAATTGGCGGAGATCTGCAACGAGTATCTCTTTAAGGGCAACAAGGTCGCGATCTCCGGGGCGCTCGAAGTGAATCGGTGGGAAGGTGAGGACGGCAATCCGGTGACCATCTATCAGGTTGTTGCGGAGAACGTCGAGTTCCTAACGCCCCGGAAAGATGGCAATGGCAATGGTGGTGGAGACAACGGCCCGGCCAATGAACCGGATTATGGTCCGCCACCGGATGACGACCTGCCATTTTAAGAAAGGATGGACGAATCCGAAATGAACGAATGTCAGGCGCTGTGTGAGTTAGTCGATAAAGTCTCCGAGCGCGTGAAAGACAGGCTAATCAGCAAGTATTACGAGGGCAAGCGCGGATGGGATGATCCGTCTCGGTTCGATGTCGGGGATCTCATAACCGCCATAATGGATGAGACTCAGGAAAAGGACCCCATCGACGTGATTGCGTATGCAATGTTCTGGTGGAATCGGGTCCGGGAGGTTGGCAATGAACAAGGATGAATTGCGTTTATGCGATTCCATTCTGAAGGTCGCCCTTGGCCGCCTGACAGCGACTATCAACGACCTAGACAGAATCAAGCAAGTCATAACGGACAAAGCCCTACTTGTTAATGTCGATGAGGTACGGGCGCGTTTGTTGTGGGCAGAGGTCTCGATCAGCAATTCAACCGATCGAGTCCAGGTTCTAAATACTGAAAACGGAAAGGAAAATGGATCATGAAGTTTCGATGTCCAAAAGAGGTCCTCGTCAGAGGCGTGACGGCGGTCCAAGGCGCGGTCGGCAATGGTATTGCGAATCCCGTCCTGCAAGACATTTGCCTGACCGCTTACCCGGAAGGCAAGATCGAGTTCGTTGCGACAAATCTGAGTCTTGGCATTCGCTGTATCCGGCAGTGCGATGTCGAGAGACCCGGCTCGATCCGGGTCCCGTCCGATGTGTTCATACGTCTCGTCAAGGATTTGCCGATTGGCGAGGCCACAATCGAGTGTGTCGAGAACAAAATGAGCATCAATTCGGGGCGATTCAAAGGGAAGCTGTCCGGCGCTTCAGTAGATGCGTTTCCGGAGATCCGCTCAGTCATTGACGGAACCAAGTCCTTCATGCCGGTTACAACTCTGCTCGATCTGATCCGTAAGACATTGTTCGCGGCAACCGATGAAAAGAGCCGGTTCGAGTTGGACGGGATCAAGATGGTTGCCAGGGACGGGCAGTTGGATGCCGTCACAACGGACGGCCGCCGTCTGGCCTGGTTCCAGATGCCCATCGAGTTCAGCAAAATGGACCTGATGATTCCGAGCGCAACGGCGAAGATTCTCCGGTCGATCCTTCCGGAAGAAGGGGATGTGGAGATCGTTGACGGCATCAAGCACGTGACTCTGCACACGTCCGATCTCGAAATCACGTCCACACTGCTGACGGACAAGTTTCCGCCCTATGAAAAGATCGCACCCGGCGAAGGGGAGATCCGGTGCGAGATCGTGTGCAATCGGGACGATTTCATGGGCGCGATCCGGCGCACGTCCACCCTTGGGGATACCGATTCCTGGCGGGTCATTCTGAAACCGGGCGAAGGCGTTATGGAAATCAACACGGAAAGCGGGGCTATTGGGGGGCGGGGACAGGAGCAAGTCGAGATCGAACTGAACGGAGATCCATGCGAAGCGCATTTCAATTCCAGGTATCTCCTGGACTTTCTGCGCCTGTGCGATACCGAGAAAGCCAAGATACGATTCTGTGGCGGTGCGGTCGGGGCACGTGCGCACCGGGCAGTGTTCCGGCAAATGGATGACCAGGGACTGCTTTACATCCTGATGTGCCTGCAAACGCAGGAAGAACTGGAAGCAAAGCAGGATCGGATGGAAGGAAAGGCGGCGTAATATGGACGAACAAGAGATCATGAAACGGATTGAAAAACTGGAGTTGATGTCCCGATTGCTTGAGGATATCCAGGCGAAAGTATCTCTACTCGCGAGTCATCCGGTACCGGAGAAACCGGATGTCCCCTCCAAACCCGTGAAAATCACCCTGGCGTCCCACCAGTGCGATTTCCTGGATCGGCTGAGGGATCAGGTATACCAGAATTCCGGTCGTCGTCCACAGCGCGGGAAGATCCTCGGGATCTTGCTCGATACGGTTTGCCGGGCCGGGCTGGATCTGTCGGATGCCTCGAACTTGGAAGAAATAGCAAGCGCAATCAGCAGGATTTGCGATCTCAGTTGTGGGAATCGGGCATTGTTCGACAATCTGGGATCCGGGTGAGATCCACCAGTCAACATTTTCAGTCAAAACTTTCGAATATGGGCCGGGGATAGTCTCCCGGCCCTCGGCCTTGATGACCAGTAGTAGCTAATCAGTAGCTCCTGCCTTTTTTGATTTTCGTAAGTCTATGGAGCTGAGGGGGATCGAACCCCTGACTTCTTGAATGCCATTCAAGCGCTCTCCCTAGCTGAGCTACAGCCCCGAAATGGCGTGATCTTATCTTATACCCGATCTTCACTCCCCAATCAACCCAAATCGGCAATCCGCAATCCGCAATCCACAATCGGGAGTCATGGGCATAGAGAGGCGTTCCCATGGTTGTCGCGGTAGATCCATCCCGGACTCAGGAGGCCGTTCGACAGGTCATACCAGATTTCATGCACGGGCCGGATTTCTCCGTGGGCATCTGCAAAGAAGGCGCGAAAGGCGTGCTCCGATGTGTCGGACGCGGACAGAATCGGCCCGCCCGGTCCCACACAAAGCACTGCCGCGAGAACTGTAGCCGGATCAATCACCCCCGCTGCGATCCAATAACAGGCAGACTGATCGTCGGATCGTCGGAATACAGGCTCCGGGGCCAGGGGCATATACGCCACAGGAGAGGTCAGGAAGGAAAGGCCGAGCGGAACTGCAAGACCGATTTTCTCCGATTCACCCCCGGGCAAAGTAGGCCAGAAGATATGGATCGGAGAATCCGCACGATCCGCTTGGTAGGCTGCCAAGGCCTCCAGGATGAGGGTGCATGTGCGGTGCGTCTCATCCACCCCGCGCCGGATTCTCTTCTCCAGCCACCATGGGACCCCCGCGCAGACCAGGAGAATCGCGATAGCCAGAATCACGCCCGTTTCGGATGTGATCCGTGGCCGTGTATCGGTGGGGGCATTTCGTGGCACGATGGTTTTGGGGCGACCGGGACGGGCCGATCACGATGAACCGGATTTTCCCAGAATCGCCCGCACTTCCTCCACTTTCTCCCAGGCTTTTCCGGACAGAAGGCTTTCCTCCGCCTGGCGAACGCCGCTCCTGAGATCCGACGCGACTTCCGCTGTCCAGAGAACCGCTCCGGCATTCAACAGCACCGCATCCCGTTTGGGTCCGGTGTCGTGATTCTGCAGAATGGACTTGGCAATAGCAGCGTTGACCTCTCGGTCGCCTCCCAGAAGTTCCGTGCGAGAGCAGCGAGAGAAACCGCCGTCTTCCGGGCTGACGGTCAGGTCTTTCAGTTCGGAGCCATCCCACAGAACCGCCTGGGAATCCGCCGATAAGGTCAGTTCATCCAGCCCATCCAGCCCATGGACCACAAGACATCGTTTTGTTCCTAATTCGGCAAACACCTGCGCATAGAGACTCAGGTATTTCTTGTCGCTGATTCCGACCAGCTGATGGGTTGCGCCCGCCGGATTGGTCAACGGTCCGAGAAAATTGAAAATCGTGCGGATTCCGAGCGCGGTTCTCACCGGAGCGACGTGTCTCATAGCGGGGTGCATGGACCGTGCGAACAGCACCGTAAAGCCAGTTTCTTCCAGGCATTGAGTCACCTGTTCCGGCGTGGCTTCCAGGTTCAGCCCCAGCCCCTCGAACAGGTCGGCGCTGCCGCAGCGGCTGCTGGCGGAACGATTGCAGTGCTTGGCAACCGTCACACCGCAGGCCGCCACTACAAACGCGCTCACCGTCGAAATGTTGAATGTGCCGCTGTGGTCTCCGCCCGTGCCGCAGGTGTCCACAATGCGTTCGTGCCGACTGCGGATTTGCACCGCTTTCTCGCGCATGGCCCGTGCCGCACCGGCAATCTCCTCCGCCGTCTCACCCTTGCAGCGCAGCCCCATCAATATCGCCGCTGTCTGCATGGTGTCCAACTGGCCCGACATCATGGTCGACATCAACTCGGAGGTCTCCGCGGCCGACAAATCCGCTTTCTGTGCGAGTTTGTTGAGTATCGAGGGGATATCCATCGTCTTTCCTTCCCGCGTCATGTTTTTCAATGTGGAACCTATCACCCTTCCGCCGCCTCCGTCAATGCAATGACCAATCGGTCACAGCCGCTCCGGTTGTGATGATGACATCATCGAATAATGCGGGCATGTTGGGAACTCCCGTCGCGCCTTCCGGTATCGTCACGACGGCAAAGCACCCGACCCGGCCACGGTCATTTGCGTCGATTACATGCCCTTCGGAATCGTAGTTTCGGATATCGGAATAGAAGGCGATTTCGCTTCTGCCGGGTGGACCGGCCTCGTACTCGCCATCGCCGTCCACATCCGCGCCCACTGTGAGCGTATTCCCGACTGCGTGCGCGAACATCCTGATCCAGCGGTTTTCGGTCAACACGGTCCGATTGAACAGATCATTGATCCGTGTTTCACCGTGCCCGGATGACAGCACGAGAGCATATCCGGATGAACCCGGCACGGTGGAGATATTTCCTCTTTCGTCCTGTACAGCTGTGTTGAATCCCGATGTTCCGAATCCCGGCCCGGAATACACCGAGGAATCGTAATGCACCTGTGGCGGGAAAGCCTCCTCGCCGTTGCCGAGCGAGTCGGGGAACCGGTCCGAAGTATCGCGAACATAAAGACCGACCCGCGCGCGGATGTTCGGAGAGGCCAGGCAATAAACCCAGGCCTCAACGCGCACATCGGTCAATCCCTCAAATTCCCCCTGCTCACTGCTCGATAGCGTGGCCTCGGCAAGCCCCCAGTATGTTCCGTCTGAGTTCCCGACCCGCATCACACAGCCATCCCCCGACGGATTATTCCGAACCGGATCATCCGCATATCCCCATTGAGGATCATCGGATGTGATGAAAGCAATGGCATCCGGCGCCCACTGTGGTTGCCGTGCATGAAATCCGAGATGGCTTCTCCCGTCGGTAAAAGGATCGGTCCAGGTCTCCGCGAAAAGGAAGGACTGACCTATTCCGAGAAGGATAATCAGAAGAAACGCATATTTTCTCTGGTTTCTGCAAAGCATATATGTCTGTGCTTCCCGTCACGATGGCGTGATACTTCGCGCTGTCTCGACCAGGGCTTTGAAATTCGCCAGGGGCACACGGTTACCGAGTTCCGTGGTCGAGCCGATCCACAGACCGCTGCCTCGCCCGCAGGTCCGAATCACTTTCTCCACCTCTTGCCGGATCTCCTCCTCGGAAGCGAACACGAGCAGATTGCTGACATCCACTCCGCCCGCGAGGAAAATTCGTTTGCCGTATTTCTTACTGACCTTATAGATATCGTAATTCACGCATAACTCAAGCGGATTCACACCGTCAATCCCGGCGTCGATCAGGTCTTCCAGAATCTCGCTCAGATCGCCATCCGAATGGAAGAGGCATCGAATCCCATGGCTTTTCCAGGCTTTCTGAATCCGTGCCAGGCGAGGAACAAATTCACGACGAAGCAGTTCCGGGCTGAACATGAGACCCGATTTGCAGGCAATATCGGAAAAAGTCAGCACAACCGGGGAAAGATCCGGGTCTGCAATGGCATGAATGCGGCGCAGTTCTTTCTCGCAGAGTGCCTCCAGCCAGGTCGAAATCAAATCTGGCTTCTCGTAAACCAGAACAGAAAAATGCTCCCAGCCGACATTATGATAAGCCGGATCGAATCCGGGGCTGCTGGGGTCATGCAACACCACCAGTCCGGGCGCGAGCCGCTCATAGCGATGATACCGGGCACGGTATCCATTGATGTATGTTCTTGAAGGCTGCCAGCGTTCGCAATAGCGGGTATATCGTTTCACCCACTCCGAGGCATCCGGCAGCTGCCGAATCGGATGATGCTCCACCCACCAGGTCCAGCGCTCGTGACGCATCACCATGCCTTTCCAGATTCCGCCTTTTACCTCGGAACGACCGTTTGCCGTCGGTCCTTCCAGATTCCGCGTCGCATCCAGGCAGGCGGCAGAGGCTTCGCAGGCAATCCGAAACCCATCCTTCACCGTCAATCGTTCGCCCGCATAGAAACTGATCACGGCATCGTTGCGAAGAAGATCGTAAACCGGTATATGATCGACCGGCTGGAAATTCATCGCGGCAATAATCCGTTCGCGGGAAGTCATTTCGGGTGGACGGATAGTTGATCTCTTCCGGGAAACGCGCTTGGTTCGATCCATGAAAACATCTCTGGGTGTTCCTGATGATGGGCCGCATTGTATCTCACATCCGTCCATTCGGGAATGAATCAATGGCTTCAGTCCGGCTTTTATTGGTGCTAGGCTTTTCGGAGTCTGGGGTAACCAACTCAAGGAGATGAATAACATGGTCAGGAAACAGCGCCAAGACGCAGCAGCAAAAGGACAATATCGTTTTTCATTCGGGCCGTGGAATATCCATGAGGGCGCGGATCCGTTCGGACCGGTGGTTCGACAGCCGTTTTCATTCGCCCAAAAAGTGAAGATGTATCGTCCGCTCGGATTCAAGGGCGTTCAGTTCCACGATGATGACGTGGTTCCGGCGGATTGGGCCGCCTCGGAGACCGAAAAAGGCGTCAAGAAGGTCAAACGCATGTTGGATGGCGAGGGTCTGGTGGCGGAATTTGTCGCACCCCGTCTGTGGGAAGATCCCCGCACGATCGACGGCGCTGTGACCTCCAATAGTGCCGCCGACCGACGATACGCCCTGGAGCGCACCAAGCGAAATATCGACATTGCGAATATGCTCGGCACACACAAAATCGTTCTCTGGCCTGCGCGGGAGGGAACCTATATCCGCGAATCGAAAGACCCCATCGCTTCGGTGGGCCGCATGGTGGAATACATGAACGCCCTGCTCGAATACGATCCGAACGTCTTGATACTGGGCGAGATGAAGCCGAACGAGCCGATGGACCAGGCGTATTTCCCCACCGTGGGGCATTTCATCGGTCTGGCCTATAAGACCTGCGATCCGGACCGGGTCGGCGCATTGATCGAAACGGCGCACTGCATTCTCGCCGGTCTCGATCCATCGGATGAAATGGGCTACGCGTTATATCACGGCAAACTCTGGAGCGTGCATCTGAACGACCAGAATGGCCTGAAATTCGACGAAGATAAAACATTCGGCGCGGTAAATCTCCGACGAGCATTCAACCAGGTCGATCTACTGGATCGAAACGGCTATGGGAAAAACGGCGAGTTTGTCGGCCTGGATGTCAAAGCCATGCGGACACAGAAACGCAGTGTCTCCATGCAGCATCTCGCAAACAGTCGGGAGATTTTCCTGAAGCTGGTTGAGGTGTCCCGCCGGGTTGATCGAAACCTGATCGCACAATTCACCAGGGAACGCAATTACGAAGGTTTGGAATTGTATATCGTGAAGACGCTAATGGGGCTTTCGTAGGATTTTCCAGGATATATACGAGGGGGTTGAATCTGTCGGACCTGTCAACCCCCTCACCCCAAATGCGCTCATAGCAAGAGAGGGCCAATCCCCTCCCTCTCCCGCCGGGAGAGGATTGGGGTGAGGGATTTAACATCCACATCCCATCAACGATCGCAAGCCCCGCCCTTCCAAGTTCTCTGTATTGAATAATCCCCGTTACCGTCTCCCGCGTTTGTCGCCTCCGATCAGTTCGACCGCCCATCCGCGAGCGCGGAGACCGGATCGGATGATTTTCACAGCCGCGTCCAGGGAATGTGTGGCGAGATTGATCACCAGATCGTAGCCGGTCGCATCGTTGATATCTCTCTGGAAATACCGTTTCACATATTGCGCACGGGCCTGGTCCTCCTTCTTGATCTCTTCCCGAGCCTGTTTCTCCGACATCCCTTCCGCATCCATCATATTCCGAACACGAAGTTCGAGAGGTGCCACGGTGCGTACCCGATACGCGGAGGTCTCCGACAGGATGTAGTTCGCCCCCCGGCCCAGAATCACCACGCCGCCCTGAAGGGCCGTGGTTTTCACGACCTCGATCAATCCCCGAATGTAGTCGTCATGATCCGTAATCTGTCTGGCCAGCATACCCTCAATCCACAATTCCAGATCCGAACGGTTCTGCTCATCGAGAGACTCAATAACATTTCGCCGCAAGGTGGGCTGCTCACTGAGGTAGTTGATAATCTGGCGATCAAACAGCCCATACTGCAATTCCCGCGACAACAGCTTCGCCAGCTGTTTCCCGCGACATCCCCGCTCCCTGGAAATCGTAACCACCGGTTTCAGATCGGCGGGACGTTCTGCCCGGAGGGTCGTTTCCTCCTGGCGGCGTTTGTCGAAAGCCACACGTTCCGCGTTCCACAGGTTGATTTGACGGTTCACGAGCTGGTTGATGTTTGGCATGGACGTTCCCTTTCCGATTCGACATTCAAACCCAATCGCAAATCAATCTCCTGTTCTTATTATACCGACTGATTCGAGACAGGAAAGAAAAAACACGGTCTGAAGATCCGTGAAAACCGGCAGCATTGTGTTTATGATGTCCTATTCAAAGAAAAGGCGGCTGGTTGGAGATGAGGAACCTCTGGGTGGAAACGTGGCGAACTGAATTGCAGAGGCTGGAGGAACAGGATCTGCTTCGCACATTGCGCCTGTCGCATCCGTGCGGTCATGGGAGAAGGAGAATCGGCGAGAACGAGTACATTGATCTTTCGTCCAATGACTACCTGGGCCTGGCCAACGATCCCCGCATTGTGGCGGCTCTGCACGAAGGAGCGGAACGCTGGGGAGTAGGGGCAACCGCATCCCGCATGTTGGCCGGGCATACGGAAGCGCATCGAGCTCTGGAGGAACGATTGGCGTCTCTCAAAGGAACTGAGGCTGCGCTGGTCTACCCTTCGGGATTTCAGGCCAATATCGGGCTGTTTTCGGGCCTGGCCGGTCGGCACGATTTGGTGATTGCAGACCGCTTGTGTCATGCCTCCATCCTGGACGGGATTCGTCTTTCCGGCGCGAAACTGGAGCGATTCCGTCATAACGATGTAGCACATTTGGAGGCGGTGCTGCAATCGGCAGGCCGAGAATCAATCGTCGCAACGGAGTCGGTATTCTCCATGGAAGGGGATACTGCTCCGCTGCCGGAGATCCTGGAGATTGTCACCCGATATGATGCCCTTCTTATTGTGGATGAAGCCCACGCAACCGGCATTTTCGGCAAACAGGGCGCGGGGATGTGGGAAGAATGTCATTTACCCACCGGGCCGGATGTGCCGGTCATCCTGATGGGAACGATCAGCAAGGCGCTCGGATGCCAGGGAGGATTCGTCTGTGGGCCTCGTACTCTGATCGACTATCTCCTGAATCGCTCGCGATCCTTCATTTTCTCGACGGGAATGTCACCGGCACTGGCCTGGGCAGCGGTACGGGCGTTGGAAATCGCGGTTGTAGAGAAGGAACGAAGACAGAAGGTCCTTCATAATGCGGAACTCCTGTGTTCGCTTGTGGGGCATACGCCTGCAAAAGAACCGCACACTCCCATCATTCCGGTCCTCATCGGGGATGCGGAGAGAACCATGCGGATCTCCGGCAGGCTGCTTGACCGGGGTATCCTGGCGGGCGCGATCCGCCCGCCCACCGTGCCGGATGGGACCTCGCGACTTCGTCTGTCTGTCAGCGCCGCTCATCGACCGGAAGATCTCCGTCATGCCGCCGGCGTTGTGCAGGAAGAAATTCGCACACCCGAACTTTGGGGGAGAGGTTCCTCCCCCAAGCTTGGGGGAGGTTAGGTGGGGGTTGGCCGGACAGCACAAGACTCCTCGGTGTGACGGTTGTGGGCGAGATTTCTTAGGAGCGAAGCGTGGCAATCTCGCCGTTGGATCGAACGTAAGCCTGAGATCGCCACGTCGCGGCCCTTCGCAGACTCAGGGCCGCTTCTCGCGATGATGAGATGGGCACGACCGCGAGGCCATGCTTTCTTTGTCAAATCACCCGCTCTGCCGGAGTCGCGCTCGCAAGAAGGGTAGACTGCCTGAGGACAGTTCTGGTATATCGTATAAAATTGGGAATCTGCCGTTTCGGTTCGTACTGGGTGTGGGAACCGTCAACAGTTATTGAAAGGATTAGGATGACTGCTGAGTCATATAGCGCGTTTTACATTCGGCGATTGCACAGCCTCCTGGGGATCATCCCCATCGGAGTTTTTTTCTGCGAACATGTCCTGACAAACAGCCTGGCGTTCTTTGAGGGGCCGGAGAAGTTCAACCAGGCGGTTCTATTTCTTCAGGGATTGCCGTTCGTCCGGTTCCTGGAGATCTTCCTGATCGGCATACCGATTCTTCTTCATGCAGTCCTTGGTCTGATTATCTGGTGGAATTCACGGTGCAACCCGCAGGAATACGGGTATATGCGGAACTGGCTTCATTTCCTGCAGCGATGGACCGGCATTGCGGCCCTGGTTTTCATCGTCGTTCATGTGTGGGGAATGCGGATCAGCTGGACTTTTCATTCCGAGATCGACCATGTCGATTTCGCCTATGTCTCGCAGGTGTTCAGCCATTCGCTGCTGATTCCGTTTTATGTCATCGGAGTGGCCTGTTCCTCGTTCCATTTCGCGAACGGACTCTGGAATTTCCTGATCACCTGGGGGATTGCCGTGGGCGAACGTTCCCAGAGAAACCTGCTGGCTCTGTGTGGAATTGTGGGGATCGTGGTATTTTGCGGATTCATGTTCTCCCTTGCGGCGTTCGTAGCACCCGGAGCATAAGGAAACAACAAGATGGCAACACATCGGTATCTCATCGTGGGTGGAGGTCTGGCGGGCCTGTCGGCGGCGATGCGTCTGGCGGAACTGGGCGCGGATGTGGACCTGTTCTCGGTGGTTCCGGTAAAGCGATCCCATTCGGTCTGCGCCCAGGGTGGCATTAACGGCGCGGCAAACACAAAGGGCGAAGGCGACAGTCCGGACATCCATTTCTATGACACGGTCAAAGGCGGCGATTTCCTCGCCGACCAGCCGTTCTGCAAAGATATGTGTTACGCCGCGCCGGGAATCATCTACCTGATGGACCGGATGGGAGTCCCGTTCAATCGCACGCCCGAAGGCAATCTCGACTTTCGGCGGTTCGGCGGAACTCTCTACAACCGGACAGCCTTTTCCGGCGCAACAACCGGTCAGCAGCTCCTGTACGCACTCGATGAACAAGTCCGCCGATACGAGGCCGCCGGGAAAGTCAGGAAATACGAGAATTGGGAGTTCCTCTCGGCGATCATCGACTCGAAAGGAATCTGCTGCGGCATGGTGGCGGTCAACCTGGCGACCATGGAAATCCGCGCGTTCGAAGGGGCCGCGGTCATCCTGGCAACGGGAGGTCCCGGCCTGGTGTTCGGACGAACCACCAATTCCATGATCAACACCGGCTCGGCGGCTTCGATGGTGTACCAGCAGGGCGCGAAATACGCCAATGGGGAATTCATTCAGATCCACCCTACGGCCGTTCCGGGCATGGATAAGCTGCGCCTCATCTCGGAATCCGCCCGTGGAGAGGGCGGACGAGTCTGGGTCCCCAAAAAGAAAGACGACCCCCGCGCTCCCGAAACGATCCCCGAAGAGGACCGATGGTATTTCCTCGAAGAGCGTTACCCGCGATATGGAAACCTGGTTCCGCGCGATGTCGCCTCCCGCGAGATCTACGATGTCTGCATCAATCTGGGCCTTGGCATCGACGGGAAAGCCATGGTGTACCTGGATCTGACCCACAAACCCGCGGAGGAATTGGATCGGAAATTGGGCGGGATTATAGAGATTTATGAGAAATTCGTCGGCGATGACCCCCGCAAAGTCCCCATGCGCATCTTTCCGGCGGTGCATTACTCCATGGGCGGCCTGTGGGTCGGCTACGAGAAAACACCGGATGGCCTCCTGGATCGCGGCAGTCCTAAGAACCACATGACCAACATCCCCGGCCTGTATGCGATTGGAGAGGTGGATTGTCAATACCATGGCGCGAATCGCCTGGGGGCCAATTCCCTGCTCTCCTGCATTTTCGCGGGGCTTATTGTCGCACCGGCAGTCATGGAGTACCACAAGAGCACTCAGGGCGATTTCAGTCCCGTCGCGGAAAATGAACGAAAGCGCATGGCCGACCGCCTCGAACAACTCCGCAAGATGAACGGCAAGGAGAATCCCTACCGGCTCCACCGCGAACTGGGGGACCTGATGGAGAGAAATGTCACCATCGTTCGCGAAAATACCCGGCTTCGGGAAACACAGGAGAAGTTGGAAGCCCTGCAGGGACGCTGGAAAGACTGCTCCGCCCTCGATGATGCCACATGGAACAACCGACCCGTTCTATTCCTGCATCAGCTTTGGAACATGCTGGAACTGGCGAAGATCATCGTGAAAGGCGCACTGTTGCGCGATGAATGCCGTGGCTCCCATTACAAGAAGGAATTCGAAATTAAACAGCCAAAAGACCCGGATTCCCCGGAATACCAGAAATACCTCAGACTCTGGAAAGCGAACCATGACCAGTGGGCCAAGACCACTATTGCCACATATACGCCTCGGGGGCCGGAAATCACGTACGAGAAAGTCGATCACAGTCTGATCGAACCACGCCCTCGTCGTTACGATTGACAGGATGCGAACGGATGATCATTCGGAATGAATCTACTGAGAGGAATTTATGAGCGACGCGGACAAGATTCGGGTCAAAATCAAGCGACAGGATCACCCTGGAGCCGAACCGTATTGGGATGAATTCGATGTCGAACCCGGTCCCAATATGAATGTCATTACCCTCCTGCAGGAGATCCAGCGCAATCCGATCGACATCTCCGGGAAGCCGGTTGCTCCGGTTGCCTGGGAGTGCAGTTGCCTGGAGGAGGTTTGCGGAGCCTGCACCATGGTGATCAACGGCCATGTGCGCCAGGCTTGCACGGCGCTCGTCGATCACCTCGACAAACCGATTATTCTGCAACCGATGCGGAAATTCCCTGTTGTACGGGATCTTGTGGTGGACCGGTCGCGCATGTTTGAGACGCTCAAAAAAGTCCACGCCTGGGTGGAGATTGATGGAACCCACGATCTCGGTCCCGGTCCGAGAAGATCTCCCGAAGAACAAATGGAGGCGTACGAATACGCCCGTTGTATGACCTGCGGGTGCTGCCTGGATGCCTGTCCCCAAGTCAACAACAACAATCCGTTCTATGGCGCAGCGATTCTCGCCCAGGTCCGCCTGTTCAACATCCATCCCACCGGGAGGTACGAGAAAGCCGAGCGACTGCGTGCCCTCATGCTGCCCGGCGGAATTCACGAGTGCGGCAACGCGCAGAATTGTGTCCGGGTATGTCCGAAAAAAATCCCCTTGACGACGGTAATCGCCAGGTTGAACGGCGATGTGGTTGTGCAATCCATCAAGGACTTCCTATACGGAGAATAGTACGGCATACTGCGCATTCGAATACGTCATCCAGCATCCGAATCGGAGGAATGAAGAATGAATCCCCAGGAACATCTCGTTCGTGCAAGTCAACCGTGTTGCGTGGGCCGACGCGAATTCATAGCGGGATGTGCGGCGTGTGCATCCATGTTCGCTCTGGGAGGAAGGCCGTCATTTGCCGGGGAATGCCGGGCCGAGATCTGCTGCGCCAGACCCCGGCTTCGCCTGGTCTTCACCCACATTCCTCCCGATCTACCCACATGGCCTTATGTCGGTTACGACTACGATGGCCGAAAAACGGAATTGACCGCGAAACTCCAGGAAGCCTGCCCGACAGTCGAGTTTCTCCCGGTAACCGTGCAGAATCGCACGGAGGCGGAGAACCTGGTCAAGACCCAGGATGACATTGACGGATACGTAGTCTACATGCTCGGCCTCTGGACCGATGCGCCCCAGGTCATTGGGGCATCCGGCAAACCGGCACTGTTCGTGGACGATCTCTACGGCGGTTCCGGCGAGTTCCTTGTGGCGTATTCGGCTGCAAAACGAAATAAGCAGAGGGTGGCGTGCGTCTCCTCCAGCCGTTTTGAGGACGTTGTCCAGGGTGTGAAATGCTTCGAGTGCATCAAGAAATTGCAGTCCTCTGTGATTGTGGATGTCACGGACCAGGAGAAACTGCGGGGATCCGCCGACGCCATCCGCGAACTGTTCGGAATTAAGATTCACCAGGTCAAGTCGCCGGAGATGAACGCGGCCTACGAAAAAGCGGATCGGGAAGAGGCCGCGAAATGGGCGAAATTCTGGACTCGGAAGGCCAGAAAGGTCGTCGAGCCGACTCCTGAGGATGTTGAGAAATCCGGCATCTTCTACCTCGCCATGTGGGACATCATGCAGCAATACGGTGCGCAGGCGATTGCCGTGGATTGCCTGGGGCTTTTCTATGGCGGAAAGCTGTCTGCTTATCCCTGCATGGGATTCACACAGCTCAATAACGACGGGTATGTGGGAGCTTGCGAAGGTGATCTGCCCTCCACACTGACGATGCTCACAATGACCTATCTGGCGGGCGTTCCGGGATACATCTCCGATCCGGTGATCGACACATCCAAGAACCAGATCATTTATGCTCACTGTGTCGCTCCCACCAAGGTCTTCGGACCGGATGGCAAGAACAACCCGTATCACATCCGTTCCCATTCGGAAGACCGGAAGGGAGCCTGCGTCCGTTCACTCATGCCTCTTGGCGAGACGGTGACCACTCTCGAAATCAGCGCCGTGAGGAAAGAGATATCTTTCCACCAGGCTGTCACTGTGGAGAATATCGACGAAGATAAAGCCTGCCGGAACAAACTCGCAGCGGAAGTCAAAGGGGATATCAACAAGCTATTGTCCGAATGGGATCGCCGGGGTTGGCATCGAGTGACTTTCTACGGCGATCACAAATCCTCCGCCAGAATGTTCAGCAGCCTGATGGGACTCGAATTCGTCGAAGAGGCCTGATTCTCAGGTGAGACGTGCAGACGTGCGAAGATACGCCCGGTTCGCCCCGGGCGTATTTGTTTGCACTCTCCCTTTCCCCGTGCAATTCCTACCCGCAGAATACCCCTATTCCATTGTCTAAGCTGAAAAATGAGAACCGCAGCAACAGCCGTCCTATGGGTGATCCTCTGCCTCGTGACCGCAACCGGGGCAGCCGCACAGTTCGTTTCTTCGGATCTCCAGAATCACATTCGACGGTTGCTGCGATGGGAGGATCATGCGGAATCGCCGTTCCTCTTCACGGACCGGGAGACCGTGCGCGAATTAGTGAAGGCTGACGAGCTTGACCCGTTGCGCGCTGCCCTATCCAGCCGTGTGGAATCCTATGCCGATCCGGAGAACTCGTCTTACCTGGGTTCGGTTCTCTGGGAAACCAACACACCCCTTTCTCTGCTCGAATCCGATCCGGAGATCATTCATTATCTTTGCGGCGTAACGATCGATACGGCCTTCTCCGGTTATGTCGAACACAAACAGCGCACTTGCGATAACGGGCTTTTCTTGATGCGACGTGCATTAAACGATCTTCAAACAAGTCCGCTCATCCCCGACCTCCTGCCGAAATCAAGCGAATTGCTGGCAACCGTTCTGTTATCCTACGACCTGTTAGTGGGATCGCTGGAAAAAAAAGCCCGTGGCCCGCTCCTGGAGCAATTCAATCAAGAACGCACCATGCTCTCCGAGCGGTTTCGGCACACCAATCCGATGAACCTGACCGTGGATCAGCGGATGCAGGCATCGGCCTGTTTCGGCCTGATCACCTTGTTCTGTTCGGCATCGGCCAAAGATCAGGATAAAAACCGCTACGAGAGGAAAGAATACCGCGAATTCACCGCCGACATGATTCAAACCGTGGAATGGCTTGTTCAGTCCTGGAACGAAATCACGTCGGATTCATCCGATTCTTCCCTGGAAGATTTGGAATATCCCATGTTTTACAGTCTTGTCTTTGCGGATGCGCTCCGCCGGGTCGGCGGCCCCAATCTGCTGGACTTTATTCCCCGCGATCGCATCACCGAGACCATTCGAAAACAGAAGATCCCCGATCAGCCGCTGATCATCCGCGAAACAAAGATAGAGAATCCCCTGCCGGATGACCCCGAAACCTGGCCTCCCGGAACAAGAAACATCTTCTGGGAAAAAGGAAACGCTAAAGAACCCGGTCCCCCCGCCCCCACACCCACTCCGACCTCTCCCCTCGCGCCACAGCCGCAGGCAACTCCAGCATCCCTGCTGCGCAGAGGAGAATACGCAAGATGGCTTTGGCGATTGTATCATCCCAAACCGGAAGCCACTCCCACGCCGACTCCCTCCGACGGCTGGTTTCCGCCTGGCAGAAGCGGAAGACCCTCCTCCATCGGGCCGGTCCTGCTTTTCCTGGCAAATGCCGGCGATCCTTATTGCATGGAGGTCTGGGAAAACGGCGGAATGGAAACCGCAAGCCACCCCGCATCTCTTGCATGGTGGCGAGAGGAATCCCCCAAGAAGCTTGCACGCCCCAAGAACTCCTCCAAGATCCTGACCAGCGACAAGCAGCCGCTCGTTATCCTCCAATCCGATGAATCGGAAAAATTCTTCCTGGCTCGTGAAGTAACAGCGGATGGAGCAACGGCAGGGGATCATCTCTCATTCGGGAACATTCAACGCAGAATACTCCAGGGAGTCGATCTGTCCGCGAAAGGTTCTGAGGAGGTCTTCTCTTCGAATTCGTTCAGGGCGGACGGGCACCTCGTATGCACACAGAATCAGAATAACCTGGAGTGGATATCCTTCTATCGAACAGACAAGTTCCTGGGGCTGCCTTATTTCGTGTCCGTGGTTCACGGCGTATCCGAAGCCACCGCAACCCACTCGATCCTGCTCCCCATCGGATCGGATGAAGAAATCAAGGGTGTAACCGAGGTCCCACGGGTGATTACCATTACTCACCCGATTCCGCCAAGTGCGGGCCGGAGCGGTCACCCCATCCGCATGTCCGCCAATCCCCAGACCGCCCATCTGCGCATTGTGTTTTCTTCCGGCAACCGGGTACAGGCGGATGTGATTCGTGATGGCGAGAACCGGATGCTGGAGTGTACCCAGCCCGTTCTCGGCAACTCAGCTTTTCACCTTGTTATGACGGATAGACTGGATAAGGAATGGTTCTCATTCGAGCAGGTGGAACTCGAAAAAGGACTCGGAATCCGTATCCCCTGGGGAACGAAGGGTCACGATGTGATTGTCGCCAATTCGGGGGAGGGAGTTCGGGGACCGACGATCGAAACGGACGGCAAACTGGCCGTGGTTTCCTGGGATACCGACCATGATCGAGTGGCGTATTTCCTCCTTGAGGGGACATACCTCTACGCCACTCCCTCGCTGCGGAAAGGCTCTTTGCGCGAGCTGGTTTACGGAGCCGAGGGGCCTGTCACAGTCAGTTTTCTGGGCAGAATAATGGTTTTTGCGGAAAACTGTTCCATCAAAGGTTCTTACTACACACCGGATTTGTTCTCAGCCCGACAGGGAGAAAAATGGCTGACCCCGTACAGGAGCAATCGCCGGGCAACCTTTTCCCGCTGAACCGCTTTTTCGACCTCTCCCGTCAATCATTCGAGAGAATTGCGATAAGATCTGTTGTATCTCATTCGAATTTTATGAGGCTGCCATGGAAGTCACTCGTCAGGAATTCATCGATCATCTGAAATCCATCGTCGGTTCCAATCATGTCCATCATTCCGCCGAGGATTTGACCGCCTATGCATACGACGGCACTCCGGGATTCAACATCCCCCCCATCGCTGTCGTTCAACCGCTTACGACCGAAGAGGTGGCTCATGTCATCCAATACGCTTATGCGAATGATGTCCCCATCATCCCGCGAGGATCGGGAACCGGTCTCTCAGGCGGTTGTGTGCCCGCAGAGAACAGCCTGGTTCTCCAGACGGTGAGAATGGACAAGATCCTTGAAATCGACACGGTCAATCTGACCGCGCTGGCCGAACCGGGAGTCATTACGGCGAACCTGGCGGCAGAGGTGGAGAAACTGGGCCTGTTTTATCCGCCGGACCCCGGCTCCATGAAAATCTCCACGCTGGGTGGAAATGTCGCCGAGAATGCAGGGGGGCTGCGTTGTTTCAAATATGGTGTAACACGGGACTACCTGATGGGACTGGAAGTTGTTCTGCCTGACGGTTCCCTCCTGAAAACCGGCGGCAAGGCCAAGAAGGATGTGGCCGGTTATGACCTGACCCACCTGTTCGCCGGCTCCGAGGGAACGCTGGGGATTGTCACGAAGATCCTGGTCTCTCTTCGCCCCAAACCTGCCGCGACCGCAACCATGCTGGTTTTCTTCGATTCCCTGGTCGATGCCGGGGAAGCGGTCACCCGGATTGTGGCGAATGGAATCCTCCCCTGCACCTTGGAATTCCTGGACCAGACCGTAATCAACTGCGTCGAAGATAACGCAAAGCTGGGATTGCCAAGAGACAAGGCGGCCCTGCTTCTCATCCAGGTGGACGGGCATCCGCAGCAGATTCGCGATGAGATCGAAGCCGCCCGCGAATCGTGCATGGCCCATGGCGCATCTCAAGTTTCCGTGGCCACCTCCGATGCCGAGGCCGAGCAGCTGGTCCAGGCGCGACGGGCTGCGCTCTCTTCCCTGGCGCGGGTCAGCCCCACCACGATCCTGGAAGATGCCACCGTTCCGCGCAGCGAGCTGACCAACATGATCGCATTCATTCAGTCCGTCGCGCAGAAATACAAACTCCGAGTCGGCGTCTTCGGCCACGTGGGCGACGGTAACCTGCATCCGACCTTCCTCACGGATGAGCGAAACCAGGAAGAGATGCAGCGAGTCCACAAAGCGGCCGAAGAGATTTTTCAAAAAGCCATTGAACTCGGTGGAACGATCACCGGCGAGCATGGCGTGGGGATCGCCAAGAAACATTTTCTGCCCGCAATGATCGGCGATAGCGGAATTGAAGTCATGCGTCGCATCAAGAAAGTCTTTGACCCGAAAGGACTCCTGAATCCCGGCAAAGTCTTCTGATTCGGCCTTCTGAGAGTCATTTCATTCAATTTGGGAGGGCGAGGCTCCTCTTCTCCCTCTCCTACACGGGAGAGGGTCGGGGTGAGGGAAATTCCGGGCCGCGTGCGCATCCGACGAATGGTCTTTAATACCATACATGATCTCTCTCAGCGGAGACCGTCTCCATGAGAACCGTAATCTCCGCATCCCGCAGAACCGATCTGCCCGCCCATTACTACAACTGGCTTGCGGAATCATTCCGCTCCGGAAAGGCGCTTGTCTCCCGGCCATATAACCGAGGAACTTATGAGGTGAATCTGACCCCCGATGAGGTTCACACAATCGTTTTCTGGTCCAAAGACTTCGATCGCTTATTGCGAGATACGAGGAGATGGAACCGATACCACCTCTTCTTTCAGTTTACTCTCAACGACTGTCCCGAGATGGAACCGAACGTGCCTCCACTCCCGGAACGCCTTGAACAATTGAAGGCTTTGGCAAGCCAGTGGGGACCGGAACGGATTTCCTGGCGCTTCGATCCGATTGTGTTCTGGGATGACGGGAAACGGAACAACCTGTCGGGAATCGAACGAATCGCCGAAACAGCCGCATCCTGCAGAATCGACCGATGCACCTTTTCCTTCATGACTCATTACAACAAAACCCGCTCGCGGGGACACCGGCTGGGAATCGAGTTTTATGACCCACCGCTGGACACGAAGATCGAGGTGGCCTCCGCTTTATCCCACACCCTGGAGAGGTTCGGCATTGCGCTTGCGAATTGCTGTAATCCCGAAATGGTGGGAATAGGGGGCATCCGGCAGGCGCATTGCATAGACGGAACCCTGCTATCGCGATTGGCCGGTGAATCCTGTGATGAGAGAAAAGATACCGGGCAGCGTGGAAGCTGCGGCTGCACCCGTTCGGTCGATATCGGCAGCTACTGGATGGAATGCCCCCATGCCTGCCGGTATTGCTATGCCCGACCGGCAGGCGATTCCGCCAGGAAGGCAGCGCTCTGAAGTCAGGAAGGGAGAGGCTACCGAGACTATCTCAAACCTCGCAAACGAACACATCGAACTTCTCCCCCAAGATGGGGGAGATATAGAGGGGGTTATATTCACTGAACTTACTGAATCGACTCCAAACCTCGATCATTTTCCGGGTTTCGATGATTCGGATTTCCAGGTTCCCCGTTTGCTGATCCAACTCAGGCGGTTGAGTTCCATTACCGAGCATTGCACTTCGGTCTTGTGGGCGACAACACGAAAGAACCGCCGATGAGAAGCCAGCGCAGGCATCGAAAGGACATCCGTTCCTCTCGGTTCGGGCCGCCAGATACGTTCCTTGGCAATGAATGAGCTGGCCTGAAGGAAACGACGCCCCTCCGTGTGGTAGCACGGCAGCACCACCGTCAACATCTCACGACTCCATTTGCCGAAATAGATCTCCAGAAATGTTCGTAGACCATCGGTTGCCAGACCCTGGCCGAACCGATCCGGATCGATCTGGACATGAATATCCGCACCGCCCGTCTTCTCATCC
>JAKPYU010000629.1 GCA_029568995.1 Candidatus Omnitrophota bacterium
CCGTGGATTGTGTTGGTTGACCTTGACCGCGACGAGGAATGTGCCCCGCCTTTGCGGCAAAAATGGCTACCGTCTCCTGCGACCTGCATGTATTTCCGCGTTGCTGTCAGGGCAGTCGAAGCGTGGTTGATGGCTGATCACGAGAAAATGGCGGGCTTTCTTCGTGTTCCTCAATCTAATATCCCTCCCCACCCGGAGGAACTTGCAGATCCCAAGAGGCGGCTGGTCGATATTGCGGCCCGTTCTCGAAGCCGGAATATCCGGGAGGAGATGGTCCCGCGTCCTAATTCCGGCAGCAGAGTAGGACCGGGCTATACCACTTTCTTGATCGAATATGTTCAAGAGCATTGGCGTCCCCGCATCGCAGCCCAGCAAGCGCCCAGCTTGCATTCCTGCATGGAACGAATGAGGGAGATTTCTCTTACATTCCTCTCTTGAATTCCTTAACTGTTCGAAAGATCTATTTGCAGAACCATGCTGAAAACCCCGATGAACTGTCAGACACAGCCGAAAAACAATTGGCGAATTCCCTCCAGATGTTCTATGCTGATAGTCATTGATGAGCTTTTACGCGATTCACAAAAATAAGGAAGGTTTACCATGAGACAATGCTTGTTCCTATTCACGGTTCTCATCCTGGCGGTGGGCGTGGTTCCTGCACTGGCTGGAGATGAGCCGATTCAAACGTTTGCCGGGCACACTGGTTATGTCGAAGCCGTGTCGTTCTCACCGGACGGGACGAAGATTCTGACGGGGAGCGCCGATGGTACGGCGAAATTGTGGGATGTGGAGACCGGCGTGGAAATCCGCACGTTTTCCGGGCACACGGAACGTGTGTGGTCCGTGGCGTTTTCGCCGGATGGAACAAAGATCTTGACGGGGAGCGGCGATGATTCCGTGATCGTGCCGGCCCCCGACAAAACCGCCCGATTATGGGATGTGGAGACGGGAGCGGTCATTTGGACGATTACCGGTCATACGGGAGGTGTGCGCTCCGTAGCGTTTTCATCGGACGGGACAATGGTCTTGACGGGAAGCGGGGATAATACGGCGAAATTGTGGGATACGGAGACCGCTGCAGAGATCCGCACATTTTCCGGGCATACCGGGTGGGTTGACTCTGCGGTGTTCTCGCCCGACGGGACGAAAATATTGACCGGGAGTAACGATAATACTGCAAAGTTGTGGGATGTGGAAACAGGGGCTGAGATTCGGACCTTCGCCAGGCATACCAAGGCAGTCCTTTCCGTGGCGTTTTCGCCGGATGGAACGAAAGTGTTGACGGGGAGTTTTGATGGCACAGTAAAGATATGGGAAACGGAGACGGGAGCGTTGGATCGGACATTCTGGGGGCATACTCCGGATGGCACCTGGTCTGTGGCCTATTCGCCCGACGGAACAAAAATACTGTCAGGGGGCTGGGACAGAAAGGCGAGATTGTGGTATGCGGGCACGGGCGCATTGCTTCGGACATTTTCAGAGCATGATTTTGCTGTTTGGGCGGTGGCGTTTTCCCCGGATGGAACAAAGATCTTGACGGGGAGCGGCGATCGCAAAGCGAGACTGTGGGACATTCAAGATATTTCATCAGCAGGATTCTGGAAAATGCTTCGATAGAGAAAAGACACTGAGCCTATCAAATCTTCTGTCTGAACCTTGATTCGCACGATTATTGAATGACCGTGATTCAGAGCAGAATCAAGGAAATCCTCCAATCAAATGAATCGTGGTTCAGGCCATGAGAGTCAAGATCCGGAATGACATGCGGGGAGGGCGAAGGCACCAAGGCGACAGCGGCACTGCCGCACTCCAAGGAGTTTCGTTCCCCAACCGGCCGACTCGGATTCAATCCCCTTATCTCACCAACGTCGGTTTCTTCTCCCACAATACTTGACTAAGTAAACTAATTTGGTATACTTTATCCAGCAATAGCCCCTGGATACAACCCAGATCTATCAGGGAGCACCAAGACCATGGTGAAAACACCGATCTACATGGACAATCACGCAACCACACCCATGGACCCACGGGTCCTGGATGAGATGCTTCCCTATTTCACCGACCGGTTCGGAAACGCCGCCAGTCGAAGTCATTCATTCGGGTGGGAAGCGGAGGAAGCCGTCCATATCGCTCGCAAACGCATCGCCGCACTGATCGGGGCAACGGATCGCGAAATCGTATTCACCAGCGGCGCAACGGAATCCGACAACCTCGCCATCAAAGGCGTCGCCGAGATGTACCGCGAGCGGGGCAATAACATCATCACCGTGGTTACGGAACATAAGGCGGTGCTGGACAGCTGCAAAGCGCTGGCAAGACAGGGATTCGAGATTACCTGGCTTCCGGTCGGGCAGGATGGCCTGGTTGATCCGGACGATGTGGAAAAAGCACTGACCGATAAGACCATCCTGGTCACGATCATGCTGGCGAACAACGAAATCGGGACCATCCACCCCATCGCCGAGATCGGCAGACGGCTTCAAAACCATGGCGTCCTGTTTCACTGCGATGCCACCCAGGGGGTAGGCAAAATCCCGGTGAATGTCGATGCGTTAGGGGTGGATCTGATGTCGTTCTCGGCACACAAGATCTACGGCCCGAAAGGGTGTGGTGCACTGTATGTCCGGCGAAAACGGCCTCGAATCCGCCTGGTTCCCCAGATGGACGGTGGAGGTCACGAACACGGAATGCGATCCGGCACCCTGAATGTCCCCGGAATCGTGGGGTTCGGCAGAGCTTGTGAGATCTGCCGGGAGGAACTGGTCGATGAGGGTCTTCGCCTGACCCACCTGCGCGACAAACTTCATCGAGGGATCACGGAATCCCTGGACGAAGTGTTTCTCAATGGTCACCCAACAGAACGATTGCCGGGAAGCCTGAATCTCAGCTTCGCCTATGTGGAGGGCGAATCGCTGATGATGGGACTATCGGATGTGGCGATTTCCTCCGGTTCCGCGTGTACCTCCGCCAGCCTGGAACCATCCTATGTACTCAAAGCACTCGGAGTCAGCGAGGAACTCGCGCATACCTCCCTGCGTTTCGGGTTGGGGCGGTTCAATACCGAGAAGGAAGTGGATTATGTCGTCGAGAAAGTCATTGACGTGGTGAACAAGCTGCGGGATCTTTCCCCGCTTTATGAGATGGCGAAAGAGGGTGTCGATTTGAAAACCTTCGAGTGGAGCGAGAGCGCATAAAGGAGTCTAAAATGTTATACGGCAGTAAAGCTCTGGATCACTACAACAATCCCCGGAATGTCGGATCGCTGGACAAAAACTCCCCTGACGTCGGAACCTCGGTTGTAGGCTCGCCGCAATGCGGGGATGTGATGAAAATACAGATTCGGGTCAATGACCAGGGGGTAATCGAAGATGCGAAGTTCAAGACATTCGGGTGCGGTAGCGCCATCGCCAGCTCCAGCCTGGCGACCGAATGGATGAAAGGCCGAACCCTGGACGATGCGCTGCAGATCAAGAATACCGACATTGCGAATGAACTCGCCTTGCCTCCGATCAAGATCCATTGCTCCGTACTTGTGGAGGATGCGATCAAGGCGGCCATCCGCGATTTCAAACAGAAACAGGCGGCTTCCGGCCAGTCGGACCGGGGCATTTCTCCGGATTCTCCTGAGATTCCGGCAGAACTCCTATAGCGGATCGATGTGGGCCGCAGATTGTCATTGCACATGACGAGGCAAACTCTGTGCCCCGGGCAGCCGAGAACCTGCTGCCGGGATCCGTCACCCCGTCCAACTTCCGGTATGGAGTCTTTCCCAAATCCAGCCTTCTTGATTTTCACAAGTTGGAATAACATCAACTCCCATACATATTGTGTTGCTCGATAGGCCTGAAGATATTGGCTGACGGACTATACGGCGAGACCTTACGGATTGGAAAGCGCTCAACGATGGATCATTCTGCCTCAACCAACATGCGTTTTGTCTTCTTCGCCACCGCTGTGACCGCCATCGGCGGATTCCTGTTCGGTTACGATACGGCGGTCATCAACGGCGCGAATTCGTATATCAAGATTCATCTGAATCTCACGCCCGCCCAGGAAGGGGCGGTGGGCGCCAGCGCGATTCTCGGTTGCATTCCCGGCGCGATGTTTGCCGGTTTCTTAAGTGACCGGTTCGGGCGTAAAAAACTGCTCTTCCTCTGCGCGGTGCTCTATGCCGTATCGGGGGTTCTGTCGGCGATCCCGCGCACCTTCGGCGAGTTTCTCGCCGCCCGATTCATCAGCGGCCTGGGGATCGGGGCGTCCTCGATGATCTGCCCGGTCTACATCGCGGAAATCTCTCCCGAGAAATGGCGTGGGCGTCTCGGCTCCCTGTTCCAGTTGGGGATTGTCATCGGCATCTTCATAACCCTCTTCGTCAATAAACTCATCCAGGGTTTAGGCGACGATGCCTGGAACACCGTTCTCGGTTGGCGCTGGATGTTAGGCATGGAAGTACTTCCCGCATTGGCTTTCCTCGCGCTGCTCTTCACCGTGCCCGAAAGTCCGCGCTGGCTGACCCAGAAGGGAAAAGAAGGCGAAGCCCGTGACATTCTGGAAAAAGTGGGTGGTGCGGCCCATGCCGAAGTCGAACTGTCGGCCATCCGCGCAACGGTTTCTCAAGAGGAAGGACGGTTTTCCGAACTGTTCAGCGGCGTCTATCTCAGACCTCTTCTGATTGCCGTTCTGTTGATGGCCTTTTCCCAGTTCTGCGGCATCAATGCGATCATCTATTACTCGACCAAGATTTTCGAATCGGCTGGCGCGGGGAAAAACGCCGCCTTTTCCTCAACGGTGTGGGTCGGCTTGAATAACCTTCTGTTCACCCTGGTGGCGATTGCCCTGGTGGACAAATTGGGGCGCAGACCCCTTCTTCTGATCGGAGGGATCGTGCAAACGACCGCCTTGGGATTGGTGGGTTGGATGTTCCATACTCAGCAACAGGGAATCGCCCTGCTGATTTGCGTGGTAACGTTTACCGGGGCTTTCGCGATGTCCGTGGGGCCGATTGGCTGGATTCTCTGTTCCGAGATCTTTCCCAACAAGGTGCGCGGGCGGGCGATGTCGGTGGCGACTTTCACCATCTGGCTTTCGTGTTATATCGTGGCGCTCACTTTTCCCATGCTCAACGACAGCCCTTCAATTGGCCCGGCTCTCACGTTTTGGATTTATGGCAGTGTCAGCTTTCTATACCTTATTTTTGTTCTTCTGATGGTCCCGGAGACTAAAGGACGCACTCTGGAGGAAATCGAAAGGTCGTGGAGAACATCATAGAACACGAGGACAAACTCATGCCTTCCATTACATTCATCACGGATAAGGAACAGAAGTTCGACGTACAGGAGGGAATCACCATTCTGGACGCGGCGGAACAACACGATATTCCGTTGCCCCATCTCTGCGGCGGAGCCGGGGCGTGCGGCACATGTCATGTCTATGTTCGGAACGGGATGGAGAATCTCTCTGAAATCACCGACGAGGAAGCCGACCGTCTGGATAATGCCAATGATGTTCGCACAAACTCCCGTCTCGGCTGTTTTTGCACCGTTCATGGTGATGTTGTGGTCGAAGTCGTTCACCCGGAGTAAAAGAGGAAAACAGCATGTCACTCGACTGGTCCGATATTGAAGAGATCGCCGAACGACTCGCGGATACGCATCTCGAAGTGAATCCTTTGACGATTCGATTCACGGATCTCCTGCGATGGATTGTCGAGTTGGAGGATTTCGACGGCGATCCGAAGAGTTCCGACGAGAAAAAACTCGAGGCAGTCCAGATGGCCTGGTATGAGGAATGGAAAGCGCGAGATTCGAGATAGTCATCCCCAGGCAAGGGCATTCAGGATGGACCCAAACCGGGTCGTTCAGGATGGCTTGCGCGGATCAGCGCAAGTCTCTAGGGTAAACAAGATTTATGCCCGATTCCCCCCGCCCGATGAAAATGTTCCTGCCTTCCCTGGCGTTCGTCGAGTTGGAACCTGGACCGGGCAAGATCCCACGCAAAATAATCCGACTGGAGGTCTGTGGAAATGGCACAGCTACCTGGAAAAGCGATCATCGCGCAAGGAGGCGGACCCACCGCTGTCATCAACCAGAGCATGGTAGGCGCCGCATTGGAATGCCGTAAGTTCAGTCAAATCACACATGTATACGGCGCCCGGCATGGAGTGCGAGGGATTGTGGATGAGGAGTTCGTCGACCTGAGCCAGGCAACCTCTCACAATCTGGAGGAAATCGGGAAAACACCGGGTGCGGCCCTCGGATCGACAAGGGACAAACCGGATGAAGCCTACTGCAAGAGAATCTTCGGTATTTTCAAGAAATACAACATCCGATATTTCTTTTACATCGGCGGGAACGATTCTTCCGATACCTGCCGGATCGTCAATTCCTTTGCTGAACAGGAGAGTTATGAGATCCGCTGCGTGCACGTCCCCAAGACGATTGACAACGACCTGGTCATCACAGACCACTGCCCCGGATTCGGATCGGCGGCCCGCTACGTGGCGCTTGCACTCGCGGGTGCAAATCTGGACAACCAGGCACTTCCGGGCGTCTACATCGCGGTTGTCATGGGTCGTCATGCAGGATTTCTGACCGCTTCATCCACCGCGTTTCGTCGGTTCCCGGATGACGGGCCTCATCTGGTCTACATCCCAGAGCGGAAATTCCACGAGGAAGAGTTCCTTGGAAGTATCGACGCCACCATGAAGAAGTACGGGAGATGCATCGTGGCCGTTTCGGAAGGTGTTTGGAGCGAGATTGACGAAAAAGGAAAACATGTTCCATTGATCTCAACCTTAACCGGCAAATCGGAAACGGACGCTCATGGCAATGTGCAGCTTTCCGGAATCGGTGCGTTGGGCGATGTGCTGTCGGACCTGGTTAAAAGCAAACTGAACATCAAACGTGTCCGTGCCGACACGTTCGGATATCCGCAGCGCTGTTTTCTGGGTTGTGTCTCCGAGATCGATTATCACGAGGCGCGCGAGGTCGGCGAAAAGGCCGTTCAGTATGCTGTCTGGCACAGTGTGGACGGCTCCGTGGTGATTCGCCGAGTGGGAGATTACGCCGTCGAATTCGACATGGTGAAACTGGAGGATGTGGCGGCCAAAACCAAAGTCATGCCGGATGAGTTCATCGCGCCGGAAGCGAATAATGTGACGGATGCGTTTCGGCACTATGTTGCACCCCTGGTTGGCGTTCCGCCGACCGCGGTACGTCTGGCCGCGCCCATGGTTCGCAAAATGTAGACGTTCTTGAGCAAGTTTCCTGAATGGGGTCTTGGGGTTCTCCAAGACCTCATTGTTTTTTGGTGGGATTCACACGATCCGGCGGTCTTCGGACTCCCTGGGAAATCGGATGGTAATTTCCGCGCCACCTTCCGCGCGATTGGCCGCGCGAATTGTGCCCTGGTGGAATTCCTCCACGATACTCTTCACCCAGACCAGCCCCAGTCCTCCACCGGAACCGGAGTCTTTTGTGCTGTACCCCGCACCGAAGATACGGGCTATCTCTTTTTCATCGAGCAACCGGCCGGTGCGGTCACGAATCCCCGGTCCGTTGTCCCGCACAATGAAGACGATCTGATCGCCCTCGCGGTGGAGTTGCACCTCAATTCGACCTCCGACCTGTCCATCCTCGCGTCGCTGAATAGCGTGAGCCGCGTTAACCAGAAGGTTGAACACCGCCATTTTCAAGAGGCGCGGTTCGATGACGGCTTCACAATTCGCAGGGATATCCTGACGCACCTCCAACCGTTGAGACGTCGAGCGCGTGAAGAGCTCGCATACCTCGTGCAAGTATCGACCCACATCCCCTCGCTCGTAGCACGGCGCGCGGGCCGCTCCCAGTGCGCGGTAGATATCCACCATCTCCTGCAGAAATTGCAGGTTATTCTTCAGCCCCTCGAACGCCTGAAGCAGAACCTCCGCACGAGCCGGGTCCAACCGAATCGCGCCGCTGTTGAGAGCCCGATGGATCGTATTCAGATCCCATTTCCCTCCCGCAACGATGTTGGTGAGATCGTGGCCCATATT
>JAKPYU010000635.1 GCA_029568995.1 Candidatus Omnitrophota bacterium
GCGCAATGCCATGGGGATACCGGTTGACTGGAAAAACAGCGTATTCTGGTCGTAATTTCCGCGTGGCATACGGTAATCCGCGCTAACTTCCGGGATTTATAGGGCGTTTTTCTTGGTGTGCTGCGCCCTGCCCCGCAACGCTCCGAAATCACAACATGAATCTCTCGATGGCATTCAAGAGGTCGTCGGTTCGATCCCGTCTACCTCCACCAGAGACCCTTTGATTTCTTTACGTTTTTCGCCCTTCGTTCAATAGAAAATCATCACATTTTTGCCACTGGAAGACGAAATGGAAGACGAAATGACGCCTTTCGCTTGGGGGTGTTATCGTTTCTGGGTGCGAGCCCGCACCACGGTGTAGATACAGAGCAGCAGTACGAACAGAACCCCGCTTCCAGGCCATGCAGGTGCGGTTGAGCCAGAGCATCCGCACCCTGGTGAAGGCTCGGATTCTGTGATGTTGTCGGCCGGGGGTATCGTATCCGTGTGGGTGTCGCGTGTAACATCATGTCCGGTGTCGCCAGCAAGGTCAGGCGTCATGTCATCGCGAACCGTGTCTGTTGCTGGAACATCGCCGCTATCCGTGCCATCGGTGTCGTTGGCGTCAGTCGGTTCAGCGACATCTGGTTCGTCGGCGTCCACAGCATCGACGGGTTCGACGACATCGGGCGTTGGTTCCGGGATCCTGTCCACGCACTGATGGTCCACACAGTCCCTGTGGTCGCCGCATCCGCCGCATGTGCCGCCGCAGCCGTCATCCCCGCAGGATTTGCCGGTACAGTCTTTGGTGCAGGGCGTGAAGTCGCACTCGCGGGGGTATTCGCCGATGGGGTCTTCGTAGACAAAATACTGCACGGATTCATCTGTCTGACCACACACATATCGGGCCTCGGTTGGCTCATATGTTCCGATGGTCAATCCTGGATCTGTTAGTTCAAACGGGGACAAACTGGGTCTCCACACACAATGATCCCATACTTCTCCCAAAGCCGTGCCGCTGAATGGATTGCATTCCCTGGCCCACAGCCTTCCCCCAACACATTCAACCAGCCAGTCCCCAACACAACACCCCCGGTCTCCTACCAATCCGCAGCCGGATTCCGCCAAACAATGGCCTGTTATACACTGCATTCCCGCGCCACAGTTTCCGCAGGATCCGCCACAACCGTCCTCGCCACACTCACGGCCTTCGCAATCGCGAGCGCACTCTTCACACATCCTGGACACGCACCTCTCATTGGCTGCGCATGCGCCGCACGACCCGCCGACCCCATCGTCTCCACACTCCACGGGCTCGGAACAATTGTAATGCTGGGTGTAGTCGCATGCCCTGGGGTATTCCAGATATGGCGATTCCAAGCAGCATCGTTGATCCCAGGTTTCGGGATCAGCACAGTCGGCCATATCGAAATCCGCGGGGCAGAGATGGATATAGTCCGGAAAACAGCCGTAGGCCCAAATCATATTGTCGAATTGGTCTATCTTCGAATCCCATCGGCAGATGGTCCCGGGGCCACAGTTCGTCGTTTCAATTAACATGTTGATGGAAATAGACGCTGGAGTTAAAAGCGTCGTGTCGGTCTCGCAGCATCCAACTTCTGGAACGACCATCGACAGCCCAAGAACGCACACCGACCTCTCCGCGGCCGACGCAAGCTTATCGAGGCATGCATATCCATTCCATTCATCACACATGCCGCAGACTCCCCCGCATCCGTCCGGGCCGCATTCCTTGCCTTCGCAGTCAGCTTCACAAGGTTCGCAGAGGCCGTCGACACACAGCAGGCCGGGGCCACATGTCCCGCAACTGCCGAAGCATCCGTCCCACCCGCACTGCTTACCTTCGCAGTCAACCGCTTCCAGGTTCAGGCCGTACCCTCCGCACTCCTCGCCACAAAGGGCCACACATTCGTAGTCCCAATAACCTGGATATGAACAGCATTCAGGTCGCTTTTCACATACACACGCCTCACACGCACAACAAAGGCAACCGGCGGGACCGATTTCCGCACCAAAACTGGAAACGCACTTGTTGTTGATGCAAACGGAACCACCAGGGCATTCATTTCCACCTCGGCTGCAGTCATTGCTGCCATCCCAGATCCTCTGCGCGGATTGAGCTGGTGGCACGAAAAATCCAATAACACCAAGAACAAACAGCAAAGTGAGGTGACTTTTCATGGTGTCCTCCTACCAGTTGTCGTGAATCTGTATATTGTCAATACCATATGCCCCATATCCGCGAATGCAAAATTCCACCGTGGCGTCTCGAATCCCCGCCAAATCGGAACGTTGCAGGGCCAGAGTCACTTTGTGGGGATTGTCACCCGAAAGACTGAACAGGAAGTCCTGTCTTGCCTTTGTGCCGTCTACACTGTCATATATTCGAATCAAACCAGCTTCCTGGAAGGCTTCACGCTGCGCACTGGCGTAAATCGAGACATCATAGCCAGGATCAAACCAAGGGGGCACAAACGTGTACAGATCAAAAGTCAGCGTGTGAGCGATGTCTCCTCCAAAACCGAGTCGAGGCAGGATGACACCAATTCCATTCGGATTACCCTCCGGGCACCAGATGGAATCCTTCTTTTTTATGTCTGCTATCACCGCTGTTGAGCTGGACATGTTGGGCGCACGTCGAACAACACCTGCAAACCCTCGGATTTCTCCCCCGGTGTCAGTTCCGGATGTGTTGACAAACACCGTCTTGCCAAACCATTCCTCGATACTCGCGAATATCCATAAGCCGGCTCTGGACGTGAACTGGATTGGATAGTTGAGGGGCATCACCTTGAATTTTGAGATTGTGACCTCACCTGCGTCGGGCGATATGACGTCGATCAACAACCTATAGGAATCCCCGGATGGAACCATCAACGTATGAACACAAAGTTTACTGGTGGTATCCAGTAAACATTCACCGTTCCATGCGTCGCTTGTCGGAAGGGGATCTGATGATATTGTTGTGTCGACTGCCCTGACACGTACCGTTGTGCCTGCAGTACCGGAAGCCTCATACCGAATCCTGACACTTTGGTCGACTGGAACTGGTGGAAGGTCCTTGAGATCGATACATAATGCCCGCGTGGAGTCGGTTTCGCAGGTGAGGCTTACATTAAAAGAATAGGCCACGGGTTGTTCCGCATTGCCGCACAAAGGGATTCCATATGCATCAACATCCTGCCACGCGTTCAAGGTCAAAGGACAATTGTCGCAAGACTCGCCAACGCCGTCACTGCGGCCACCGGTGGAGTCCGCACCAATAGCCTCACCTGAATTCGGGGTGAACGGACAGTTGTCCAGGCAAGCGTCGACAAGCCACGGTTCAAACTCGGTATTCATCGTACGGTCTTTGAATGACTGTTGTGGAACGTGCAGGTCGCAAGTCTGTCGTAACGAGGCAAGTGAATAGTTTTCAAGTCCGTCCAGATCCGCATCACGGCCTTGAACAAATGGCATGGTCGGGTCACCCAACAGTTCCCACACCCTGTTGTCCGCCATTACAGAGGAATCCTTGACAGGATCGAATAGTGTTGTCATGTGGAACCATGCTCCACCAATGGTTAAGCGTCGCCCCCTGTTCGCAATCAACTGCCAGGGTTTGAACAGCGGTTCCACCCGACTGGTACCATTTGTTAACGAAGTTATGGGCTGTGTCGCTGCAAGAACGGTTCCTGCCACTTGGCTTCTGATCATCACTTCGGCGGCCGTGGGATATTCTGTGTCCCCCATTGCACCAGTCAAACAACTGAGACTTGCAACATGAGAGATGCTGTCTGCAGGCAAATCGTTGATGGTTTCCGTGTTCAAATACTCCGAAATGTAGTCCGCAATACCATGACCAGACCATAGCAGGAAGCCGATTCCGTCACCGATCAGATCTCTGATTCCAGGGCCATAGACATTATGGTACGTTTCAAACTCCCCGTCCCGCAAGGGCTGCATGTTGTGAGCCAGGTAATGAAACAACCCGATGGATTCAGCTTCACCGGGTGAATCGGTCATCCGGGAGAGTGTGAACATTGTTGAAAGCGCATTCGCCGAAAACGAGTCATTTCCGACGCCCTCCTCCCAACCCTCCATCGCCAAGTGCTTTCGTTCCTTCGCCGGATTCATTCGCGAAAGATCTTGACGTGCTATCGAGTCATCAAGAATCTGAATGAGCAAGTCTTCCTCATCAATGCCTATTGGAATTCGCCCAACGGCAAATGCCGGCCTTGCGGCCGGGCCTTCACCATTTTCGTCCCAAGAATAATAGCCATCGCCGTGTCTCAATAGATGGGACCAGTGGAATGGATGGATGGCCCCATAGGTCCGTCCGTCGCCAAGTGAGAAAGGTGGCTTTTCAACCGGTGGGTTCAGAATCATGTATCCATCGATGTTGTTCCAGTCAGCCGTTAACGTGAGGTCATCATCGTGTGACATCCATAGATCGGATGTATCAGCGAAGTCTTCGGCTTCGTATCGTTCTTTCCCGGTCGGTAGCGATACCAACCTAACGTTGTACTTGCCTGTTTCGAAGACTCCATCACCGACGTCTATCCTAATCTGATCTTTAGTAATGTCGTTTTCATCAACCGTTCCAAAAATGTCTCTCCAATTGGCACGCTTGATTAAGACCCTGGTGCTGAAGTTTTTGTTCACAATAAACCGCACCCGGTTTTCTTGGACACGAACTTGGGATAAAGATCCCAGGGGAGGAGGACCAGAAAGATGGGGAAGAACAAGGGGACCGAGCGAAGCGAGGGCCGGGGTAATGGTTCGGGGGTAACGGAAGAAGGGCGTAGCCCGACTGGAGTTACCCCCGGCGGCGGGGGCGGGATTTCAGGACCGCTGGAGAACGGTCAGCGATGGACGATCGCCCGGAAGCGAGAAGTGGCGATACGGGTGATGCGCGGGGAATCGATCGAGATGCTGTCGCGGGAACTTGGCGTTGAAAGCTATCGCATCCAAGAGTGGTTCGAGCGTGCGATGGCGGGGCTTGACGCTGGACTGCGTGAACGAGGCGGGGACCCGCTGGAAGACCAGCTCAAGCGGGCACAAGCACTGGTAGGCGAACTGACGATGATGAACGAGCTTTATCAGGAGCGGCTTCGGCGGATAGAACACCGCCCTTTCGACCCGAAGAGGTCGCGGAAATGACGCACGCGACCTCGGCGGGGACGAGTCTTGGATATGGCGTCCAGCGGGTCTGCAAGGCCTTTGAT
>JAKPYU010000460.1 GCA_029568995.1 Candidatus Omnitrophota bacterium
TGCTCATGGATAGTTGCGCTTCCGGTGGGCGACGAAACGACCTGGAAACGATGCGTCGCGCAGTCGCTTTACATCCAACCGACTACAACTATTCCAATCTCACGGTGAAACAGGCATTCCACTACAGCCTGTTCCAGTGGATTCCGTTCTACGCCTCCAATACTCTTCCGGTAGACACGGTCGATTCCTACGCATTCCGCAGCGGTCATGCAATGGGCGTTGTCCTGGGTTACGATCTACGGCGCAAGGATCACGATTGCGAGTTACTCCGGAAAATGGCTAGTGAATGGCGACAAATCTGTCCATACTACTATGGCGATTACTATCCGTTGACACCTTACAACATTGACGAAAGCCAGTGGATTGCCTGGCAGTTCTACCGTCCTGAATCGGGCGACGGTGTCGTGGAAGTCTTCCGCCGTCCCAAGAGCCAGGAGAGTGAAGAAATCTTCCGCATGAACGGACTGGATGCGGCGGTGGACTACGAGATTACCGATCTCGATACGAATACTCCGAACATCCTGTCCGGGAAGGAACTAATGGAAAAAGGGATGCGCGTGGAAATCGGGAAGAATCCCGGTGCGGTGACGATTGTCTATAAACGGGCGAAATAGACAGGCGATATTACGATGCTCACCGGAGTGGAATCGGGCAACGCGCGATTCAGCGAAGCTCGTCTCCCATTGTCGGTACGCCGTGTTTCGTCATCATGCACCAGAATACGCCCAGGCTGAATGTGCCATTGCTTACGGAGTAGATGCTTGGGTATGCGTTGGGTCCGTTCATAAACAGGATGCGATCCGTATCGTCATAGTCTTTGATGTGTTTCCCGTCCGGCCCACTTTTCCACCATGCACAGTCAATCTCCATGTGCGGGATGCCGCCGTGGGTCATCTGCTCCGGTTTCTTGCCTTTGTTAGCCGGGTCGGTCAATGTAAAAATGTCATAGACAATCGTAGGCAGATATGCGATCGGGGTTGTGAGAGGGACCTGCGCCCAGGGCAAATCGCTGTGCGGGGGCCATCCATTGTTGTCCAATACATACATCCGATAGGCTGTCACGACCGCATGGAAATCCGCGTATCCTCTAGAGATTACCGCTCGACGCCGGGCTTGTTTGAAATTGGGAATGGCAATGGCCGCCAGAATTCCGATGATGGCCACAACGATGAGAAGCTCAATTAGAGTGAATCCCTTGCGTCGAGTCATAGACAGCCTCCGAACACGAAGACTCTTGCCTGCGCGTGGGATTGTCCTGCCGGACAAACGCCACTGTCAAGAGATTGGGCGGTCGGTTTGCAGGGCAGCTGGACACGAGAAAGCGCCCAAATCAACGAACAAACCGTCGCTGGAATTCCTCCGAATACGGGGCGCGAAGGGAGGAATCATACGGGCACATCGCTTTTTCCAGGGGAACGCCCCGGATTTCGATTTCGGACAGTTTGTTTGTGCCCAGCCCGACGGCAGCGGCCAGGCGCAGATGATTGTCACATTCCTGGAAGGGAGTCGTGCCCCGGTCCGCATCGGGATCGTATCCCATCACCGCCACGCCCACGGCGTCCGTGCAGACGGGGTTTTTTCCCGCGATCAGGATGCCGGGTCCGGCCAGCCTCGGATTTTTGCACCAGGGTCCTTCTCCACCCATCAACGACTCCACAGCGTCGATGATCGCGAGATGGATCGGGCGGACCCCCACGAGGTCCACCGTGACACGCGGCACACGATAGCCGCCATCTCGGGGAGAATCCGGCTCGAGTTCCTGTGAGAACGTCCCTACCGGCACCGCGGTTCCTCTGTGGAACGTGCCGCCACAAGCGCCATGAGAATCTTCGGAACCGGCGTCATCCCCGTAAATCGACTTGGGCGCAATCCCAAACATGTTTTTCAGGCAGAGTGTGATACCCGCCACCATGTGTTCTTTCAGTTTGGCAATCGACACGCAGACATCCGAATTCGTGTACGTTTCGTTGAGCTCGTAGGCGGGATATACGTAGCCGCCCCAGGGAACCTTCACTTGGGCGTAGTCCTTTCCCGATCCCTTGTTTCGGGTATTCTCCAGGCGGACATCCTTTGCGGAGGCTTTCAGTGCGTCCAGATCCCAGCCTGCCCAGGTCAATACCTCTTCTTTCGGCTGGTTGAACAGAAGGCTTTCCACGACGGTAATTCGTTTGGCCCCGGCTTTTCCGAGCAATACGCAGGTGGCTTCCACAACCTTGGGATGCGTGTGGAATGTACGATTCGCGGGCAGTCCGGCAAACACGTCCCTGGGATCTCCGGTGAGGTTCACCTTGACACAGACCGTCTTTCCTTTCACGAGATCCTCGATCCCGCCCAGCTGATCGAACATGGAATCCAGCGCGGTCAGGACATTCTCGTCATAAGCGGCGCATTTGCCGATGGCCACGGGAGCGCTCGGCAGAGTCGCGCCGAATGAATTGTGCAGCCAGCGCGGGGAGGTGAGGGCCGCACCCGCCAGCCCCATCGACATTTTGAACGCCTGGCGTCTGGTGATTCTGTGAAGCGGTTTCATGGCTTTATTCATCTCCTGTCACTGAAGATGTGCCCGGATCGGACATTGCCGGAATCATACTCCCGACGCCATCGCAGGTCTTGGCCCGTGGGAGGTCTCTGGTGGGCTAGCCCGAAGACGGGCTTGAGCACCACCCTACGCCTCTTTCCCTATCGTGGCAATCTCTAAATCCTGCGAATTATGGTTCAGACTTCAGTATTTCCGCCACTGCTGAACACCGACCGGCGGCGGAGTGGGTGTAGGCGTGGCTGTTTGCGTAGGTGTCGGCGTTGGTCTCGTATCAATCTCAAGTGGCCAGATCTCATTCGCACCGCCGTATGCGCCCATGTCACGGAGCTCCGTACCCAGCCCGGGTGGTCGAGAGGCGTCTTGTTCAAAGTCGGGGTACGGATCACCTGCATCCACACAGGGTGAGTCGGTACGCAGATGAACATCGGCGCCTTCACCATCCCATGGCCGAACAAATAACGGATCGCTATCAATGTTGCTCCTTCCCGGCCAACCGTCCTGGATACAGCTATACGCGACGGAAATCGCGGTTCCCTGCGCAACATAAATCTCGGCTCCAAGATTCCACAGGATACAGCTGTCAATTACAAGACGATTCGGCGTATTCGCGTTTTGAAGAACAACTCCTCCCATGTCTCCTCCGCTATTCCCTGTCATTGTGCAGTTGGTCATTTCCACGTCGCCGTTGGCGCAACAAATCCCTCCGACGTATCCAGCTGTATTCCCGGTCATGATCCAATTGCTCATCGTCACAGCAGAATCCTCCGCCCACATAACACCTCCTTCCAGGTGTGCCCTGTTATTGCGAACTATGGATCGACTCATATGCATTTCGGAATTCCGGCCGCAGACAGCTCCACCATTTCTATTCGTGATGTTCCTCTTCATTATCGCTGTGCCCATCGTTATAGAACAGTCCCCCGCGTAAATAGCACCACCCCCATCATATGCGGCATTATCGCAAACCGTACATCTGACCATTCTAATTTCGGAATTCTCAGCACAGACGGCTCCACCTTTTCCGAGGGCTGTATTCGCGGTGATTAGGCAGTCCGAGAGATACCAGGATTCAGCATAAGGCAATCCAGTGAATCTATGGCTAACACCGACGCTCCAGGCATACACGGCTCCCCCATTTCCACCGGATGTATTCTCGCTGATCGTGCAGTTAGTGAACCTGGGGGACGCAGCATGACCGTACACGGCACCACCGTCCCCGGCTGCTGAATTACCCGTGATCGGGCAACCAAGGAAATCCGGGCTTGAATAATCGAGGCAATCCGCGCAGTATATCCCGCCACCTTTTCCGGAATCGATGGCTTTATTTTCAGAAATTGTACAACGGCGCAATTGCGAATAGTCGCCTTTATTGCCCTGGAAATAGAGTCCTCCGCCAGCCTCTGTTGCTGTGTTCCGAGTGATTGTGCAGCTGGTTAGTTTGGACCTTGTATCCACCTCCTCGCACGACATTCCGCCGCCCTGTGCGGCTGCATTCTCCGTAATTGCGGAATAGGTTGAGGTCAAAAAAGACCCACCGCATAGAGAGATACCGCCGCCATGTTTCGCTGCCGTGTTTTTCGTAATGCTGCAATCAGCCAATGTCGGTGAAGAATCATAGCAGCAGTAGATACCGCCGCCGTCTGCCGTAGCCTCATTGTCGGAAACCGTGCAGTCGGTCAGGCTCGGTGAGGAAGAATCGGTGAACACGCCACCGCCTTGAGATGCGGTATTCCCTTCGATGGTGCAGTCTTGGAGCGTCGGCGAAGAACCCGCGTTGCACGAGATCCCGCCGCCATGAGGTGAGGTATTCCCGGTGATTGTGCAGTTCGTGATCGTTGGCGAAGCTTTGTAGCAATACACCCCGCTGTTATCGCCGCCGGTGATGGTGAAACCGTCAAGGATAGCGTCGGCTCCTGTAACAGCCGCCATATTCAGACCAGTGGCATTGATGGTGGATGGGTCCCGCTCCTCTCGCGTCTCTTCGCTCCCTGAAAATCCCCCGTAAATGGC
>JAKPYU010000652.1 GCA_029568995.1 Candidatus Omnitrophota bacterium
CGCCCATACAGTTCCATCCGCCTGGGCCTTCTGACAAAGAAGTAAATCAAAGCGCCGATGATCTGCACCAACACAATAATCAAAATCCAGATGATCTTGTCGTTCCCTTCGGAGGGTTCATTCATGGCACAGTCGATGATCATCCAGATCCAGAAAACAAGACTGCCAACAAAGAGCAGAATCAACGGCAGGAAAAAAACCGCAAATTCTACCATTGCTTTGTCCTCCTCTTGCCCGCTGACAAGCAGGCCCCTGATTTGTCCACCTCTCCCATTCGCCGTCGCTTTTGGCAGACCTCGGCAAACGGAATGGAGGCATCATATTCTCATATACGCCGATGTCAATCGAAAATTCTGCGCATTCCGGATATAGGACGCTTCACTTGCCCCCGCCCGCTTTCCGCCGCCTCTTCCGAATAACCGGCGCGAGTGCCCGCAGCGTCTCATTCACCGACTCACCGTCCGGGAACACATCCAGCAGGTCCGGAGCAATGACAACGAGGTTGGTTCCTTCCGCGTATTTTGCGGCCGTTGCACCGCGCACCCCTCCACGGAAGTCGTATTCCGGCCTCATGGTGTCCCGATCCGCTGATTCGGTTATTTTTTCAGTCTTCTTCTTCATATCGCCTCCGTTCTCTCCGCGTCGCACGTCGCGCAGAGATAATACGGGTCATTTCCCCTCTCTGTGCAAAGGCTACCACCAGAACACGGCCCAGAGCAGACATACCCAACATCAGATACCGTTGCTCGTAGACCGAGTGGTCTGGATCGTCCATAAGAAGCGCCAATGGGTCACCAAGAACTGTACAAGCCTCATGAAAGGCAATTCCGTGCTTGTCAAAGTTCGTCGCCGCCTTTTCGGTATCCCAATCGAATCGATAGGCCAAGCCTGTCTCCCGTCATCTACTTGATTTGCCGACTACACGACAGATCGTCTCGTTCCTTCTCAGAATGCCGCCCCTACCTCACCCCCAACAACACCTCCATTGTCAGCTGATCCAGCTTCTCATACCGTAGCGGGTGCTTCACGAGTTGTTTCCGGTCCAGTTTCGCTTTCTTCAGTGCCTGGGCGTTTGCGCGGGAGTACTTTTTCGACAGGGCCTGAAGTTTAGGATCTTCCACGATGATTTCCTTTACCAGCCCCTGGATTTCCGCATCCGCGTTCCATTTCTGTACTTTGTCTTTCAAGATGAGGTAGGTGCGCATACACCCGGCGGCGAAATCTTTTACTCCGTTCCGATCTTCGGTCCGGTACGCGTGCGCATCGAAATGACGCGAACCAGCATAGCCGGAATCCTCCAGCAGTTTCACCAGGAAAAACGCCGCCTTAACCATCTCCGAGCCGAACCGAAGGTCCTGGTCGAACCGGGAGTATTTCTGATCGTTCAGGTCGATATGGAATAACTTACCGGCTTCCAGCGCCTGCGCGACAGCATGGGGGAAATTCAGCGCGGCCATCTGCTCGTGCGCTACTTCGGGGTTCACCCCTACCATGCCCGGGTAGTCAAGCGTGGTAATGAATCCCAGGTAGGCTCCCGTGGTCGGGAAATAGATATCCCCGCGCGGCTCATTCGGCTTCGCTTCCAGCGCGAATTTCAAATCGTACTTCTGATCTTTGACATACGCGCACAGGAAATTCATCGCTTCACGGAACCATTTAATAGCCTCTTGCGGATTCTTGCCGAAATCTACCTCTGCGCCTTCACGCCCGCCCCAGAACACATAAACCGTCGCGCCCAATTCCACGCCCAGGTCGATGGCGTTCATGGTCTTCTGAATGGCATACGCCCGGACACGCGCATCGTTGGAGGTAAAGGCCCCGTCTTTGAAGACCGGGTCATAGAACAGGTTTGTGGTCGCCATCGGTACGCACATCCCGCAGTCATTCAACGCCTTCTTGAATTCTTTAACAATCTTGTTGCGCTGGGCAACGGTAGCGTCGATGGGCACAAGGTCGTTGTCGTGAAAATTCACTCCGTAGGCTCCCAGTTTCGAGAGCATCCGAACCGCCTCAATCGGGGCATAGCCTTTACGGGTGACATCGCCGAACGGGTCGCGTCCCGAATTGCCCACGGTCCAGAGACCGAATGTGAATTTGTGTTCCGGTTTGGGTGAGTATGCATCTTTCATCTCTTTAACGTCTCCTTTCAGGAAACCAATTTAGTCAATTTATGGCAACTCTGTTGAATCTGCGGATACAGGGAATGATACACCTGGTAATAGTCTTCGTATTGCTTGCGTCGTTCCTCGTTTGGAGCGGTGCGCGAGACCACTTTGATCATGGCATCGCAGGCTTCGGGGATGGAGTTCCAGACTCCCGCGCCCACCCCGGCCATGATCGCGGCTCCCAGCGCCGGGCCTTCCTGCGAGTTGATGATACAAATCTCCGTGCCATAAATGTCGGCCTGGAGTTGACGCCAGAATGCGCTTTTCGCCCCGCCGCCGGTAGCGCGGATCTCATCCACCGCCACATGCTGTTCCCGGACGATCTCCAGGCTGTCGCGCATGGCGAAGGTGACACCTTCCAGCAGTGCGCGGATCAAGTGCTCGCGCCTGTGCCGGATTGTCAGGCCGATGAATCCGCCGCGTGCATGGGGATCTTTGTGCGGGGTCCGTTCGCCGGTCAGGTACGGCAAGAAGATCAATCCTTCCGCGCCGACCGGGGCCTGGTCCGCAAGCCGCGTGAGTACATCATACGGATCGACACCTTCATTTTCGGCGATCCGTCGCTCATCCCCGGCCACCACGTCCCGATACCAGCGCAGCGACATTCCCGCTGAGAGCACGACACCCATGAGATACCACTGATTCGGCACGGAATGGCAGAACGTGTGCACCCGACCCTTTGGATCGACGCGGACTTGGTTGCACGGCGCAAACACCACGCCGGAGGTTCCCAGCGAGGAGAGCACACGCCCCTCGACCACAACGCCCGTCCCCGTCGCTCCGCAGGTATTGTCCGCACCGCCGCCCACAACGGGTGTGCCTGCGGCCAGGCCGGTCTCATCCGCCACTTTCTGCGTGATTC
>JAKPYU010000690.1 GCA_029568995.1 Candidatus Omnitrophota bacterium
TGGGGATTGGGGATTGCGGATTGCGGATTGCGGATTGGGGATTGAAGAAGGAGGAGATGGCGGATATCCAGGATTCGGTGTCGGTGGGGGGGACATATTCGATGCAATTCGCGCCCACTTCGCGGTGAGCGGGGATGTCGGAAGCAATCACCGGGCAACCGGCAGCCATGGCCTCCAGGACGGTCAAGCCGAACCCCTCGTACAAGGAGGGAGCGAGATACAGGCTCGCCCCGGCGTACAAAGCGGGAAGGTCCGCATCGTCAACATAATCCAGAAACGGGACATTTCCGCGCTTGATTTCGCTGAATACGAAATCGTATTTCCAGCCGAGTCGACCTGCGATGACCAAGGGAGGGACATCGGGAATGGAGCGGAACGCGGACAAGATCGTTCGCAGGTTTTTGCGCGGTTCAACGGTTCCGACGGTGAGGCAATATCGCTCGGGCAAAGAGTATTTTGCACGAACACGAGAAATGTCTTCTGTCGGAACATTGAAAAACCGCTCATCGACACCGAGAGGAAGAGAGAAAACCTTTTCGCGGGGGATGCCCAGGGAGATCAAGTCATATTGCACGGATTCGCAATCGGTCAGGATCAGATACGATTTCTCGATACTTGAAAGCACCGCCCAATGGAAGTAGGTCTTCCGCCCGAAACGAATGGTCTCCGGGAATTCAAGAAACGCCAGGTCATGAATCGTGACGATCGAACGGACGTTGCCCAGGCCATAAACTGGGGCGATAAAAGCGGGGGAATGGAGGATTGAGCATTTATGACGCCGGATCCAAAGCGGCAGGACGGTTTGTTCCCAGGCAATTCGTCCAACTGTCGAAGAGGGACCGATAGGGTGGCAGGATAAGTGAGGTGCTGCGGACCAGGTTTGCCTTAGAGGATAATGTCTCGGGAGAAGGATGTCGTACTGGAACCGGGGTGAGTCCAGCTGAGACAAGCCATCCAGCAGGCCTTCGACAACGCGGCCGGTTCCGCTTCGGTTGGCGATGGAGAGGGCGTTGATTGCGATGCGGAAGTTGGGCATTGGTGTCGAATCTCGTCTCGTGTTATTCGGTCAACCCCGACCTAACCTCCCCCGATCTTCGGGGGAGGAATTTCTT
>JAKPYU010000697.1 GCA_029568995.1 Candidatus Omnitrophota bacterium
CATGCGTTCCTCGCGGCCCAGGCCCCAGCCCACACGCGCCGGACGGAGATTGTTGACCGCACAGCGCACGCTGTCTGCAATTCGCGTTACAAGGAAATCCAGGTATTCGGGATCGGGATCGCTCTGGAAACACGGCACAGGCGTCGGGCCGGTGTGGGTGTGCGTTCCGGCGATAAGTACGCATTCCGGCGGGATACCGGTCTGTTCCGCAATGAGACGTTTTGCCTCAGAGACATCCCTTTGAGCAATCGCAATCACATCGCAGACCACAATCGCAACTTGTGTGTTTCCATCATCCATAACAAGGCTTCGCGCGTGCAACGGATCATGGACGTATGTCGCCCGGCGATCCGCCATGTGCCCTGCAAGGGAGCAGCCCAGCGGCGGTGTGATGTCCAATTTTGCCGCACCGGCACGGAACGGTTTTGCGTCTTGCCCGAACACTGTTGAAGCCACAATCGCTAACAGCAGAACGAGCAGGAAAATGGGTCCAAATGATCGTAACATCTTCCTCATGAGGCTCTCCTCTTCGTGTCTTTTGAATTCACGATGGAATTATTCCAATCTTATGGAAATCGGGCAATGATCGGAACCCATCACATCGAGAAGAATAGCGGATTCCTTCAGTTGCGGACGCAATGCCGGGGAGATACAGAAATAATCGATCCGCCATCCGATATTCTTTGCCCTGGCCCTGCCCATATAGCTCCACCAGGTATAATGCCCACCGTCCTCTGTAAATTCGCGAAATGTGTCGATGAAACCGCTTTGGATGATGCGGTCGAACCCGGCTCGCTCCTCGATGGTGAATCCGGCGTTTCCTTCGTTCCCTTTCGGATCAGCCAGGTCGATTTCCTTATGGGCGACATTGAGATCCCCGCAAAAAATCACCGGCTTCTTCTTTTCCAATTCCTTAACATAAAACAGGAAAGCCGGGTCCCACTCTTTGGTACGATACGCTAATCGCTCCAGTTCTCTTCCGGCGTTCGGCGTGTAGACATTCACCAGGTAGTAGTCGGGAAATTCGAGCGTAATCATTCGTCCTTCGGTATAGTGCTCCGGTTTGTTCATCCCATAGAAAGCCGAAAGCGGCTTCTGTTTTGTGAACACCGCCGTGCCGGAGTACCCCTTTCTCTCTGCCGGGTTCCAGTAGGGGAAATACCCTGGAAGCGGCAGATCGACCTGGTCAGGCATCGCGCGCGTTTCCTGCAGACAGAGAACATCGGGCTGCGCGGTCTTTACAAAATCAAGAAATCCTTTACCAAGG
>JAKPYU010000702.1 GCA_029568995.1 Candidatus Omnitrophota bacterium
AATGACCGCCCAATTAAAAGTTGACCCGTGTATTCAAGGTTTGCAACAGTCGAACAACACGGGCTGAATGTAAAGGACGATTCGAAGATAAAGACCTGTCTGATGCTTCGCCGGTTTTGTTCGTTCCGTTGCGGACCAAGGAGGCCGACGAAAATGAAAATAGCGATAGGGATGGACCTTCACAAGAAGACCGCCGTATGCCATGCTGTCTACGCGGGTGAGGGAGAGCCGAACGAGAAAAAGAAAGAATTCCTCGATGATTTCAACAGGAATTATCGGACGCAGGGTTCCGAGCCTGAGGACATGGCCCGCATAGCCGCGGCCCTCCGCGGCCATGAGGCCCACATCCTCATAGAGAACTCCACGAAGTCGTATGAGACGTATTGGGTGCTGACCAATCTCGGATGCCGTGTGACAGTTGCGCAGGCGCAGGACCTGCACAGGATCACCAAGTCCATGAAAAAAACGGACAAGAACGACTCCATAGAGCTTGCGGGGTATATGCGCCGGCGGCTTGCCGGAGAAGACGAGTTCGCTGAGTGCCTAATGCCGCCGAAGGAATGGATGATGAGGCGCGAGGTGTGCCGCGTAGTGTTCAAAGAGAAGCTCCATCTGGCCGACCTGAAGAAGAGGACCAGGGCGCATATGCTTCTCCACGGGATCAAGTTATCAGTGGAGTACATGGACATATTCTCGAAAAAGGCAATGGAGGAATTGAGGAACACGAGGGATCCCTGCCTTCTCATATTCGTCTCCGAGGCAAAGTCGATAAAGTCCAGGACGGACGAGGAGGCCAGACTCATTGCGCAGATGTTCAGCGGCCTTGAGATATACGACCTGATCCACTCAATACCCGGATTCGGCAGTGTGTCCGCCGCTTATCTCGCGTCCCTTATCATCGACATAGGGAGGTTCGGGACATCCAATGAGCTCACGGCGTATTTCGGGGTGGTTCCCAAAGTGAGGGAATCCGCAGAGGTGTCGCACAGGTGTGCGACTACCCATCGAGGGGACGAGGACGCACGCCGCCTCTTGTGCCAGGCGGCGTTCGTCCACGTCAACACGGTGGAGGACTCTGTGGTCACGCGCATGTACAACAGGCTAAGGGGCAGGGGCATGACCCACAAAGAAGCCCTGGTCGCATGCGCAAGGAAGCTTCTGACGGTGGTCTGGTCCGTGCTTAGGAACAGGCTTCCGTACACGGACGACGCGGGGCTTCTGGCCCGCGCGTCCGAGACGGAAGAGAAGATGGAGGAGGTTCTCTGAGAACGGATCTGTGATGCGGATCCCCGCGGCGGACATCCGGAGAGGAATCATCGCAGAACACCATGTGTCCGTCCCGGCCTGCGGCCGGGGCCGGACGAAAGAAATGATTGCGCAGTACTCAAAGGACGTCGAATGCGGAAAGGTTCTCCGCGCAAGAAGCGGATGGACGGTAATATGATGACGGTCCGGAAGGGAAGCGTCCGCACGAAGGCCGAGGTACGGTAACAATATGCAGAAATCGCGGTATGAACAGCGGATGCCATGCGAAGGTTAATGAGAAATGAGGGGTATTTGGGGTTAGCGGGTCAACTTTTAATGGAATATCAAGAG
>JAKPYU010000478.1 GCA_029568995.1 Candidatus Omnitrophota bacterium
CCGACGGCAGTCCGGGCGGACGGCATCGCAATTCTGGCATCCGGCATTCACCTGGGAAATCAGATCCTGTATCTCAGGGCGGAAATCCGAAACGACCAGGGCCAGACCGTCACGCTCACGCTACCGGTCTATGAATGGGCCGTCGCGAACACGACAAACACCGGCAATCAGATTGCCACCTTCCCCATTCAGACCGTCACACTCTCGCTACCGGTCTATGAATGGTCCATCGCAAATACAACAAACACCCGCAACCAGATTGCCACCTTCCCGATTCAGGCAGACAGCGCCACCGGGCAGGTCTGTTTCAGCAAGAGCGTTTTTCTGGAACCGATGAGCGGGATTGTCTCGATCACATTCCGCAATCAGCTCGCCACCTCCGACAATCAATCCGTCATGATCGCGGCGGTCACCCTCACAAACGCGGAAGAGGCAACGCCGACACCTACCGCCACTCCGACGAATACTCCGACCCTTACTCCAACCTACACGTCAACCCCGACTGCAACTCATACATCCACACCAACCTTCACCCCGACATGTACCCCGACCGCCACCTTGACTCCCACATTCACGGCAACCCCGATCCCGGAAGATTTCCTGTTGATGAATATGGCCGTCTACCCCGTGCAGGGCTTCGACCCGCCGAATAGTGTGGATTACGGCTCGCTTCCAAGCGACGCCATATTCGTCGGCTCAACCGACGGCACGGGACTCCGGCTGTCTCTCCTTCCGGGCCAGGGCGCATTCCTGATGCTGAACCGTCCGGTCTCCGCGCAAATCGGCCTGATGAAATTGCAGGTTTCCGTTCGCGCCTCTTCCGACCAGGTGCAAATGGCCCTGATCGCCTTCTCGAATACTCAGGAATATGTCTGCTGCGGTTATGTCAATCCCATCAATAGTGAAGTGCCGGTCAATCAATGGGGCATGATGCGGTACATTTTCGATTCCCCGACAGAAGAGATCATCCCGGCATTGCAGTTTGTTGTCGGTTCTGATGCGCCTTCGGGAGCGTATCCCGTTTTTGTCGATAACTTGCAGATCGAATCCTACACGGCTCCATCTCTCCAGACAGTCACTATGCAGTCAGACAGCACGTTCGACACGATCAAAAGCAATCTCCTGGGCTTGAATCCGAACTCGTTCCTTCCCATGGGCGGTGTCCCTGGGACGGTCGCGCTGACACCGGGCCAAAGCGGTCAGGGTATAAAATTAAGTCTCACTCCCGGTCAGCTCGCTTCGCATGTCGTGATGTATTCCGAAGCGCCGGGAATGCCCGCGATGGTGTGGGGAAGTGTTCAGGTAAAACGGGACCAGGGCGACCAGGGAATGCTCGGTTTTGTTATTACTGACGGCGATCAGACGGTAGGCTATTTCATCGACATCCGCGCATTGCCGACGGATGCATTCAAAGAAGTCCGTATGGCGGGCAATTTCATGGTGGGCGAAAAGGACTTGCCCCCCGTGGCCGTCGTCCAACTTGGTGGTCCGGGGGTAGAAAGCAGCGTCGTGATAGATGAACTGGCGGTGCAGGCGAGCAATTTCGTGCCTTTTACACCGCGTGAAGAGGAGAGTATTGTTTTTCCATTGAGTCTGCCGACCGGCGCAAAACCTCTGGAAATGGTGCGGATTCCGGCAGGAAAATTCACAATGGGGAGTCCAACAAACGAACAGGATCGGTGGGACAACGAAGGGCCGACGCACGAAGTCACCATCAGTCGTGATTTCTACCTCGGCAAATATGAAGTCACTCAGGCACAATGGCAGGCGGTCATGGGGTCAAATCCGGTTCTAGGCCCCCCCGGCAGAGGGCCGAATTATCCAATTCACAGTGTTTTGTATTCGGAAGTGCTGACCTTCATCAGCGAGCTGAATAGGATCTGTGGCAATGTTGGCGTTTTTCGATTACCGACCGAAGCCGAGTGGGAATATGCGTGTCGTGCAGGCACGACAACTCCCTATTCCTATGGGGACTCTCCTTCTGATGATTATATGTGGCATCCCACGAATTCGGGGGGGGCAAGCCATGAGGTAGGTTTAAAACTGCCTAATCCATGGGGATTATATGATATACACGGTAACGTGTGGGAATTCTGTTCCGATTGGTATGGGAGTTATTCCAGTGAACCACAAGTTGATCCGCAAGGTCCCTCCTCTGGCAGTCTTTTCATGACCCGTGGTGGGTCCTGGGCTTCAGAGTATGCAGGTCAATGCAGGTCTGCAAGACGCGCACAGAATGCCGGGAACGAACGCCATACGCACATCGGTTTCCGTCTTGCCTTGAGTCCATAACGTTCACAACACGTGATCGCGGTTCTGTGCTGCCTTGGAGTGCGGGAGCGCAGCTCCAGCCTTTGCCCACCCTTTCGCCCATCAGAACATTAACCGGCAGAGGAAGCCTGAACCGTGATTCATGATTCCTGACAGATGACCAGGATAAAGAA
>JAKPYU010000706.1 GCA_029568995.1 Candidatus Omnitrophota bacterium
CGATGAAGTCTCTCTACTGGATTTCGACGACACGAGGGGATTGCAGCTGATGCGGACGATTCGACGGACGGTGCACACATACAATTGTCTATACGGATTCGAGTTGCCGTTCATGATGTCGCTGCACCAGAAACCCACGGACCCGCGCGAATATCCCGGTTTCCGGTTTTATGTCAAATTCACGCCGCTGCACCGAGCACCGGACAATATCAAGTACTGTGCGACCTGCGAGACGGTTGGAAATGCGCACTGCAACCCATCGTATCCCGAACAGAGAGCGGAAGAGCTGCGGGTGGCATTCCGCAAGGCGCAAGGGGAGACGGAATGATGATCCAACAACTACTGGATCGCTGGAAGGTTGAATTCGGTGAAGTCTGGGGAGCGAAGGTGGGCCGTGCACCGGGAAGGGTGAACCTGATCGGCGAGCATACGGACTACAACGACGGATTTGTTCTTCCGTGCGCGATTGAACCGGCCGTGTGGATTCTGGCGCGGGCGCGAGAAGATACAACAATCCGGCTGGTTTCCCTGAACTATAATGAAAGGCATGAATCGGATCTGGGGGATTTACGTCGAGGTACAGGATCATCCTGGTCCGACTATTTGCTTGGTGTTGCGTCGGTATTTCAACAAGAAGGGTATGCGCTGTATGGATGGGATGCAGTCATTGGCGGGGATGTGCCGCTGGGTGCGGGATTATCGAGTTCGGCGGCGGTAGAGGTTGCCACAGGAACGGTTCTCCGCGAGATGTTTCATCTTCCACTGGAAGACCGGCAGCTGGCCCTGTTATGTCAGCGAGCGGAAAATACGTTTGTGGGTGTGCAATGCGGGATTATGGACCAATTCGCGTGTACATTCGGCAAGGTGGACCATGCGCTTTTTTTGGATTGCCGAAGCCTGGAGACGCGGCAGATCCCCGCAAATCTCACGACGATGGAAATCGTCATCTGCGATTCGAAGGTGGAAAGAAACCTGTCCGGTTCCGAATACAACATTCGCCGTGCGCAGTGCCAGGATGGTGTGCGCGTTCTGCGAGTGAAGCTCGGTGAGCGAATCCGCGCACTACGGGATGTGAGCATCGAGGATCTGGAGATGTGCAAGGACTCGATGAGCGATGCGGTCTATCGTCGGTGCAGGCATATCGTGACGGAGAATCCGCGTGTTCTTCTAGCGGTGAAGGCACTGGAAACCGGCGATTTGCGGGAGTTCGGACGGCTGATGGTAGAGTCGCATCAGAGCCTTCGGGATAACTATGAGGTCTCGTGCCCGGAGCTCGATCTGCTGGTCGATCTGGCCATGGAATGCCCCGGAGTTGCGGGATCGCGGATGACCGGCGCGGGGTTCGGAGGGTGCACGGTGAGCCTTGTTGAGAGATCCGCGATAGAGGAATTCCGCGCGAATATGACGAGCCGGTATGCCACAAAAACCGGGCGTGAGCCGGAAATCCACGTAACCCGTCCCGGTTCCGGCGCGGCGATTGTGGATGTGTTTTGAGGGGAGATGCCACGTATTATGACGTTAGCCGGAATTCGTGCGAGCGATGCGGGTGATTTTTGATGCGATGCGCTGGAGTATCCACTTCCACCCGTGGTACCGGGCGGCGCGGCAGATTTTCCGAATTTCGAATGGATGACGGATGGTGACACCCTCCAGGGTCTCCGCATAAAGCCTGTCACGCATTCGAAAGAGTTCGTCGTCGGGGAATTCCGT
>JAKPYU010000733.1 GCA_029568995.1 Candidatus Omnitrophota bacterium
TCCAGGTATCGGGACAGGGCGAAGTACATCTGGCTGTCGATGGCCCTGGCTTTTTCGATGCTCTCCAGCATGTCTCCCGTATAATCCAAATACATCGTGGGAACCAGGACGATATGGGCGCCTTTCAGGCCGTAAATTCGAAACATCTCCGGCACATGGATGTCCATGCAGATCGCCATGCCGAACCGGATACCCTCAAACTCGAAGATCGGGAACGGGTCGCCGGAAACGGGAGTGGTGACAATATACTCCTCGCTGGGGGCCGGGTGTTTCTTACGGTAGATTCCCTTGAGTTCCCCGGATCGGTCCAGGAAAAAGCCGGTATTGGCGACTCCCTCTTCCACTTTGACCGAAAGGCTGCCGACCACGGCGATATTTTTCTCCCGCGCGGCCTTCTGAAATGAATGGAACAGCGGGTGATCCTCCATCCGGTGTTCGCCAGGGGGACGATTCCCCACAATATCCGGTTCCTCCGGCAGAAGAATCATATCTGCGCCACGGTTTCCCGCTTCGTAAATGCTATCCAGGCAAGTTTTTTCGGGATTTGTTCGATCCGCAGCGGTTACCGCGAGCCTGAAAATTCGAGCCACCAGGGAAATCTCCTTTTGGGTTTCGGTGCTCCAACATACCGAGAGGCCGATTCGTTGTCTATTCAAGACCGGCGAAAAGGCGTACAATCTTGTCGGGGCTCAGATGATTGTATTAACTGTACTATAACAGAAATCCTGTTTCTTTTGAATGCTTCTCTTGACCTAGTATATGCATGATTATGGCAGAAAAGGGAGAAAGCAGGGATAAGCCGGATGGGACGGATGGGACGAATGGGACGGATGGAAAGGAAACGGGAGGACAGGAAGATGTTTCAGATCAATGGAAGTGCCGTCGGAAGATCAAGTCTCCGAGGAGTATCCATGATAAGCCTCTGTTTTTATTTGATTTACGTGTATATCGGAAGCGCCGATTCCGCCGAAATGGGAAAATTGGCTGCGGAATTTGGGGAGAACCGAAAAGTCACAATGGAGGATATCGGATTCTGGGCGGAGTTGCGCTGTGTTCCGGAACCGTCTGCTGAATCCGAATGGATCGGTTTTGTGGCGAAACAGATCGTGCTCGGGGAGGCAGCAATTGCCTTATTGGCCGGGGAATATCCTCAGGAAATGGGACCAGTCGGCACGATCAAACCGTATGTGCAGCGGCATCACGCTGTCCAGGTTTTAAGGAAAGCCTGGCTGCGGGAGTCTCAGCCCACCGAGGAAGAAGCCCGGAAAGCGTACGAAGAATATCTTTCCACACTCTCCCGGGAGCCGAAATTGACGTTTGACCATATTTTCCTGGATACACATCGGATTACGGACCCGAACGAACTCAAGAAAGTGGAAGACCAGGCAAACGAGATTCTTAAACGGCTTCGTGCAGGCGAGTCGTTCGCGGACCTGGCGAAACAGTATTCGAATGGAGAAAGCGCGGCACAGGGAGGCCGGTCCGGCCCGATTCCCCTGGGGAAAATATCGAAACGGATTGAGGAATACATTCTCAGCCTCAAGGATGGGGAAATCAGCGACGTGTTTGCGGGGAAATACGGGTATCAGATTTTCCGGCGGGTTTCGCTTGCGCCGGACCCGGCACCGACCTTCGAGGAGAAACGAGAGGCGCTTGCACGCGCATTTTCACGCAGCAAGGCCTATCAGCGGGAAAAAGCACTTGTAGAGAAGGCGGCAGGTTCGGAACCGACTTTTGAGCCGGATTTCCTGAACGCTGTGCGGGAGACTCTTCCCTGGGGATTGGAAACCATGGGATTGGGCGGCGAGTCGGACGATCATCTCATCCAGTTCCTTCAGCGCGAGTGGATTTTGCGGACGGAGGCCGAACAACCCGTGTTCTTCAACAATTCGGAGGTACTGAGGAGAACGGCGCTCTGGGAGGGGGGCGAATGCCTGAGGCGATATCTACAGAAGGCGCTTCCACCGGTTGAGGTGACCGATAGCGAAATTGCCGACTTCATCCGCCGCCGTCCGGACCGTCTGATGTCTCCCGAACAGGTTCACCTGGCAGTCATCAAGGTGTTTGATCGTATCGGGGATGCCTCTTCACCGGCGGAAATCCGCCTGGCCGAGGAGGCTACTCAGGATCGTTTGGATGAGGCGCTGAAACGAATCCGGGAGGGCGAGACATTTGCCGATGTCGCCCGCGATATCTCCGAAGATCCAAGCGCCGAGAACGGCGGCGACATCGGAACCAGCCCTGTGGATCGGCTGGGACACGCGATGGCCCAGGCCCAGCAGGGTCTCAAAGACGGAGAAAGCAGCCGGGTTGTCCGAGGGCGGGATTATGGGCTGATTCTGCACCAGATTGCCGTAACTCCCGCGCACCCTCTTCCCGAAAAGGAGGCGCAGACGGAGGCCAGGAATCAAATCACCGGGCAGAAACGAAAGGAGGCTCTGCGCACTATCCAGGATAAGATCCTGAACGACATGAAATTCCGGTTGGTTAATTGATCCCTTGCCGGGTTATCCCGCAATACAACTGAATGGGCCTGGCGTATATTGTCATTCCGAACGAATGTGAGGAATCTCTATGAAGCGCAAGATCGCCAAGCCGGGATCTTCGCAGAATTATCGAATCGCCGCCGCATACGAATCGCCTATTTTTTGAATCTGAACAC
>JAKPYU010000495.1 GCA_029568995.1 Candidatus Omnitrophota bacterium
GGATCTCCTGCTGCAACTGGCATACCCGGATCACCAGTGGCGGATGTGGGAGCGTCTTCGTGAGAGATATCCCGATGCCTGGAGTGAGATCTGCGGAACCCTGATGCTTTCGCATCAATCCCTGATCCGCGACCGCCTCGCTGAATGGCTGCGCTCCGAGCACCACGAGGCTATTCTGTCCGATCTCGCAAAGCGGGTGGCTCCCGATCCGAGGGAATACCCCGAAGCCTTTGCCTGGTTCTCCGACCAGATTCTCCTCGGCAACCGGCAGGATGTCTCCATGGGCATCGACCCGCCGGTACTGTTCGAACGATTGCTGATGCTGGTCGATTTCCTTAATGACCGCGCGAAGCGGGTGGAGAAGACCGAAGCGGAGATGTTGCGAGCTTCCGCCGCGCAGGTTCGAAGTGTCCTCAAGAAAGAGGATTTCGCTATCCTGGACAAGATACTTGTCAACATCGACCGTACGGTGGCGCAGTCGCTGTACAAGCGGGCGAACGGGAATGGTGGCCTGGATATTCGAGCGCGTGAGAAAATCACCCGCCGGATTCTGGCGCGGTTTCCGGGGTTACTCGGCTCCCTGGAAACCGGGTCCGAGGGGGATCGTCCGACGGAGTTCCTTTGCACGTACCCGGCGCATGAAGCCCGTCGGAAACGGTTGCAGCAGATTATTGAGCAGGAACTGCCGCGCGTTACCGATCAGATTGAAGAAGCCCGCAAACATGGCGACTTGAGCGAAAACGCCGAATACCACGCCGCCAAAGACAAGCAGAAAACCCTGTACGGGGAGGCGGCGGATCTGCGGGATCAACTGCAGATGGCTCGTCCCACGGATCTTTCCAGGATCGTTCCCGATGAAGTGAGATTCGGCGTGAAAGTGCGCATTGCCAACGCCGAGGGCGAAGGGAAGGTGTATACAGTCCTGGGACCGTGGGAGTCGATTCCCGAACAGGATATCCTGTCTTACCAGGCTCCGTTTATGCGCTCGTTTCTGGGCAAGAAAACGGGCGACATTGTGGAGATCGACCTCCCCAATCGGAAAGGGACCTTTACGGTCGGTGAGATCGAATCCGTTCCCGCCGAACTCTACCCGCTGCCAAATTGAATGATATTGCCTGTGGAGAACCACTTCTTCTCCCTCTCCCTCCGGGAGAGGGGTGGGGTGAGGGTTCTTCCCCCCTAAAGCGCCGTATCCAGCGGCGCGGCACTGTCCAGGCCGGAGCGGTCCAGTTGGAACGGCCCCACGGGATGCGTACTCTCCTCCGCAACGGCTAACTGCATGGCGGCCTGTTTGAACAACGCCAGGCGTGCACCCGCCTGGAAATGCAGTCGTGTCATCACTCGCCCGTGCCGGTAGTCATATTCCACCATCTCGACGACCTGCCGACATAATGAATCGACTACCGGGAACGGCGGATGATCGAACCGGACAACATCGCCCGCTCTCGCGAAAAAGAATCCGGCCATGTCCAGAGCGCGTTGCGTTGCCGGTTGCGTGACCAGAGGCAGAATCGCATTCTCGAGCAGTTCCGCATCGGCCTCGGAGGTTATGGCGCGGACGTAGAGATGTTTTGCCCTCAACCCGAACAGGCGAATCGAATCCGGGCAGCGGAATGTCGTGCGGAATTCTGCGCCGGAGGGGGGAATTGCTCCGCCATGAAGGACAAAGGCGTTCTTGATATCGTCGTCGGTTCGCCACAAGCGCAGCGTCATCAGGTCGGGATCGAATCGAACGCGATGATCCGGTACCACTGTCGATGAGCGATACCGCAAGACCGAATCCCACGAAATATCCCAGAGCGCATTCTGATCCAGAATCGCGAGCAGGCTCACGACATCAAACAGGCCGGCGTTGACAAAACCGAGGCGCTCGATGTCCCGATGCGACTCTGTTTCTACGGAATAAGCCAGGTGGGGTACGGGCGTACGGTTCAGGACATCTGTCAGAACATCGGTGATTGACTGATTCTCATAAACAGCGGTGATGGAATGCGGAAAGAGGCGGGGCGGTTCCCGCTTGGCGAGAATGGTCAGCGGCGCTTCCACGGAGTCCAATCGGATATGACTGACCTGACCGCGAAACACAAGAATCCGGTCAAGGAAGACTTCGACTTTCCTCCCGAAATCCAGCGGAATGTCCAGGTCCTCGTGATACAGTTCGATCCACGCCTTTGCGGTCATTTGGCGGAAAGGGGATCTCACCAGGACACTTCGGGGATTGGATACCCGCGCGGCGAGTGTGCCCGATTCGCCGTAGAGGCGAACCTCTATTTCGCAGGATGGGGCGGGAATGGGAATGCGATCCGAATTTGCCATGGTTCCGATCCGATGTAAGAGGCTCTTTCTTTTAAAGAAAGTGGATCAGAAACGGCGAATTTCGGCACGGATTACGATGAGATTTCTCCCTTCGTTCGGAATGACAATGCCGTGGTTAGGGCGGCCCTTCGGCCTGTCATTGTTCAATAATTGACGATCAAAACCCCAAGGAATTCTGTTGTGAAATAATCGTCACGAATGACATGCGCGCGCCAGATATCACCGTTCGAGGTCAAGCCGTTTGAGGGATTGTAGGCTTCTGCAATTCGGTCAATCCAGTCCCCGGTATCCCCATCCGGTCCTCCGGCGAACATGAGCCAATGAGTACATAGGCTGGTATTGGCGCATTCCCGGTCTTCATAGCCATAGTATAGTCCTCCCCCAAAAGGATCCTGGGGTATTGAGCCAATGTAATTCACTGGCGTGGTCAACAGCGCCCAGATCTGACCATTGAAGAAATTATCGCCAACACCGTTGCACTTGGTGCCTAAAGCCTCCGAACATTTCACTCCGAAGAAGTGCGTTCCTCGGGGGAAACTACACTTATCCGCCGGGCCCTGGCTCGTGTCATTTCCATCAATTAACCACAGATTCTTATCCATGTATCGAATTCTCGCTTGCTCATCGAGCATCCTCAAGTCGCTGAAACTGCGGGCGGAGTTCGCGCGAATACGCGCGTTCATAAAATTCGGAACCGCGATCGCGGCAAGAATACCGATGATGGCGACAACGATCAGCAATTCAATCAACGTGAACGCTTCAGACTTACGCATGGGCTTCTCCTGGAATAACATGAACGGTGATAAAACCGGAATTCTCATGCTGGTCTGCGCACGAAGCGCCGTGGAAGATTGTATTTATTTTCATGGGATTCTGAAGTACCCATCATTTTTTGGACAGGACGCGCAGATGAAGGCAGCAGGCTATCGCTTCGCGATTGAGTCCATGCCATCGGTTGAACCTCCAACCGGCATTTCGGGCATCTCACCGCACCGCCCAGTCTTTCACGCCAGGTTCGGGTGCGGCGGGGAGGAGCTGCCAGACGTGGAGCATACTGTAGCCCCACTCATATCCCGGATCGCCATTATACTCGATGAAATACAGGAGATTGCGTTCGGCATCGAACGTGACCGCTCCGGCGATACTGCAACCGTTTGGCATCATGGAGAATTGGTCGAAATCGAAAATCGCATACGGCTGCGGTTCCCAATTCTGTTTTTCACCCCGCGCCACAGCGGCCAGGTCGGCGGGATTGTAAAACATCAGGCCGTTCTTCCAGTCTGTAGCGCCGACTCCCTTTTCTCCGTATGGCGGTTCCGGAATGTCATCATTGCCGACAAAAGCCCCCTGACTGTCCCCATACCAGCCTTCTCCCTCGCTTCGGACGAACGAAACCACGACCGCAGACCGTCCGCCGATTTCCAGCCAGGCTCCTCCATCGCCCCATTCACCCATGCTCCAGTTATCGACGCGATGCTCCGGGTCCGCGCCGGAACTGTATCGAAGCAGTTCCACCGTTGTGCAGGAGCCACCGTTCGGCGGCAAGGCTCCGCTTTCCCACGGGGCCACGGCGTACAGGCTCGGACCGTGAGAGGGAACGCCGAGACCGGCGATGTATGTGCTGCCGACCACAAGGGAACGCCCTCCGCAGTACTGATCCGCCCAGGTTTGCGAAATGGGAAACAGGATTCTCGATGTCAATGCCGAGGAGACCTGATTCGGTGGAACACCGCCGATATGCCAGGGACCAAGTACCTGTGTGAGTGCCGTGTTGAAAACGCCGTGCGTCGGCGCGGCTTCATCTGTGCCGTAGAAGTCGCAGATTCCGTAATACAGATATCCGCCGACACCGTTCCCGCCGGGATGATAAGCAAGGCCACCGGAGGCCGCACCTCCGCCATCCGGGAAATAATTCCCGTTGTAAACACGGGGCCACAGGTCTACCGGCGCTTTCAGTGTCCTGGCGCGTGGAAGGTTGTCAATGTTCGCCGAGCTGACCGCCTTGGGAACGCTGATCTCACAGACCTCCTGAGAGAACTTCGTGAGCAGATACAGGGAACCGGGCCATTCGGTCTGTGGGTTGTAGGATGGATTTCCTCCTGGATAGTATGCGAGTCCGTAAGAGGCATAATCCATATACGCCTCCAGATCTTCCGGCAGGCGGATTCCGCCAACGTATTCGAGTTGGCTGGATGGGTCGATCAGCGTGGTGGATTGCCAGGACGGTGCAACGATGGTTGCGGTGTTGGAGTGGGCGCTTTCGTTCGCATGGCGGTGAGTCGGATTCTGCTCGGTGGGGTACATGCCGAACGGTGCCGTATCCATTGCCGTCACTGTGTATTGATAGGTTTCGCCCGGCACGACATTCTGATCGATATAGTGCAGGTTGGCGGGTCCGTAATAGTTCATCATGTCGTTCGGCAGTTCGTCGTAGAGCGATCCGTTGCGGTAGACCAGGTAATGATCCACACCGGTGGGGTATGGATCGGGATCGGTGGAGGCGTCCCAGGCGATCCGTATCAGGTTCTGACCGGCTCCAGCCGTGGCGGCATGGGGAACGGCCCGGAGACTCGAGGGAGCCGTCGGTGGTGTGATGTCCGCCTCATCTGAGAATTCGATCTTGGTCAGAACGATACTGCTGTTCGGATAGCGTTTATTGACATTGACACGCACGGCATCGCCGACTGTGGGCGGGCAGTTGGCGTGATTCACCATGGCTGCATCGGAGATGTAGTGTTCCATTTCGATTGTTTCGTGTCCTTGAAGGCCGTAGCCGATATCTCCGTGAAGCGTGAACCAGGGGTGGCTCGTGTCAGAGGGATCGGGGCTGTCCGGGTCGGTGAAACTGATGCGGGCATAGAAAAACTGCTCGGCATCGGACTGGTTGTAGAACGTGACGATGACCTTGTGGCCCTTCCGAAAAGAGATGGGGGTTGTGCCTTCAACACCGATGTAATTCGGCCCTTCCTCCGCAAGCCCCTCTATTTCTGTAACGCCTTGATGGGTTGGATCGCCATCGGGGTCTACATATTGAACGTTGCTCGGATGCCGGATAATCCGGTTCCAATCGCCGTACGGGGTTAAAGAGTTCCCGTCGCTTGTGCCGAAATCCACCAGGGTCCAGCGGGCCGCATGAGCCGGCATCGCCGAAAAGACCAGGCCCAGGATTCCCGCCAGAATCAACGTTCGAATTACCTGAGAATGCAGCGAGTGTGTGTGCATTTTGAATCTCTCCTTTGTACCGTACGTTCGGCATCTCTGGAAAAGAATTCCTGTGTCAGTAAAGTTCCCAACTCGTGCAATGTGACGTGATCGGAATCAGTTCCACATCGTAAATCAGTCCGCCTGCAATGCCTGGAGCCATCGCTCCAGCCCAGATCATAGGATAGACCGGGTCAATCAACTGGATGGTCCGCTGCTCAAATAAGGTTCTGACTCCGGTATCCCTATGAATGTAATACATTCGGACGGTCTGTCCGATCCGTTCGATTTCCATCTCTCCGTTGTGTGCACTGGGGTTGACCGATACATCCGAATTTTGGACCGGACTGCTCACGGATTCCTTCCAGGTTGCCAACAGACCTTTGTTACTTGCCCAGACGTAGGCAGAGAAACGCACAACCTCTTCGATCTCGTCCAGTACGGAGATTCCGACTCCGGCGGCAGACAAAGACGAACTGACGGAGTCAAGATCGACTCTTGCACGGAATCGAAAGTCCCCGTAGACCTCACGAACTGCGCCATACTCTCCACGGGAACCACTGACCTCGGCCCAAACGCCGAATCGATTGAGATCGCTGTTGTATCGAACATTTCCGATGGTCCCGCTGTGAATTGCACAATGATCGTCAAACAGGCCGACAGGAACCGCATGAGGGCTGCCGACGGACAGCGTGACACTTCCGGGATTGTCGGCAAAGCAATTCTCGCGGTCGTCAATGACCCAGATCAGGTAATCGTCTTTCTGGAGCGGAATATCGGCATACATGCCCTGAGATGTCCACAGCGCACCATCCGGTGTTGTGCTCAGAGCGGCTGTGCCGAGAGAGAAGTCAAAGTTGCCCGGATTCAATCCCCAGTCTTCAACAGGCTCGCCGTGGGTCCACTCAATGCCTCGATTCTTGTATGCAAACACTCGGTTCTTCCAGCCCGAAAAGGCCGGATTGTCCTGTGCATAAAAGGAATAGGCTCCATCGACCAGGGTGAATCGATAAGTCCGACTTTCCGGCGCGGTGAAGCGAGCGCCCTGATTGTCCTGGGCGGAAATGACCACCTGGTCTTGGCCCGATACCTGCCCGCATACGGCGAGAATCGCAGCGATTGTCAGGAATATCCGCATGGTTTTCGGGAAACAGACTTGCCTCATTGCAGTCTTCTCCTCGTTCTTTTGAAGAAATCTGCGGGATCAGGCTGTTTTGCCACGCAGATAGACACCCGGAATGAAAACGGGATTTTCTGATGGAGACTCTACGCCCGTCTTGAAATGAGGTCAATGAGTGCGCGGAATCTGTTTTAAACGGGGAAGGGACCTGGGCGCTTGGAAACGGTTGCCTCCGGTTGATCCCGGCGGGTTTCTGGCCTAGACTTGCCGACCGCGCGTCGTCAACCGACGCCGAAATCGATAGCACATCATCAATCAGGGAGGCTTAACGGTATGAAACAATTCGCAGTGGAAGCCCTCACGGATTTCTCGGTTCCGGAGAACAGGGCGAAAATGGAGAAGGCTATTGCCGATGTCGAAACGAAGCTCGGCAGGGAATGGTCGATCATTATTGACGGCAAGCGTGTGAAAGCACCGGACCAGTTTCTCTCTCACAATCCGAGCGACCCGGATCAGATCGTTGGCGTTTTTCAGCGTGGTACACCCGAACTGGCCGAACAAGCCATTCAGTCGGCGTTGAAAGCGTTTCCTTCGTGGAGTCAACGTCCGGCACAGGAGCGAGCAGAGTTCTGTTTCAAGATCGCCGATATCATGCGCCGGAGACGATTCGAGTTGTCGGCATGGATGGTCCTGGAAACCGGCAAGAACTGGGTCGAGGCGGATGCCGATACGGCGGAAGCCATCGACCTGGTTGACTTCTATGGATATGAAGCCCTTCGGTATGCGGAAGAGCAGCCGCTGACTCGTATTCCCACCGAAAAGAACGAGCTGTTCTATATCCCGCTCGGAGTCGGCATTGTAATCCCGCCCTGGAATTTCCCGCTGGCTATCCTGGGGGGAATGACCGCCGGTGCGTTTGTCGCGGGAAACACCGTTGTGTTAAAACCCTCCAGCGATGCCCCTGGAGTCAGCAAGCAGTTCATGTCCGTTCTGGAAGAGGCCGGACTTCCGGCGGGAGTGGTGAATCTTCTGACCGGTCCCGGTGGGGAAATCGGGGATTGCCTGGTGAGTCATCCCAAGACGCGATTCATCACGTTTACCGGTTCCAAGGAAGTGGGCTTGCGCATCAACGAACGTGCCGCGCGCACCGAGCCGGGGCAGATCTGGATCAAGCGCGTGATCTGCGAAATGGGCGGCAAAGACCCGATTATTGTTGACGACGAAGCCGACCTGGATCTTGCGCTGAAAGGTGTGGTCGCATCTGCGTTCGGATACAGCGGGCAAAAATGCTCCGCCTGCTCCCGCCTGGTCCTGGTGAACAGCATTCACGATACATTCTTGGAACGGCTTGTCGAAGCGACCAAGAAACTCAAAGTCGGTCTTGCCAAGAATCCCGATACGAATGTCGGTCCGGTAATTAATCTCCGATCCGTGGCTACAATTTCCGATTACATCGACATCGGCAAGCGGGAAGGCAAACTGTGCTGTGGCGGCGGACGGCCTGACCTGAAGGGCTATTTTGTCGAGCCGACCATTTTCAGCGACGTGGATCGCAAGGCGACCATCGTCCAGGAGGAGATCTTCGGGCCGGTTCTTTCGGTGGTTCGCGCCGAGGATTTCAAAGACGCCATCGATATTGTCAACGACAGTATTTACGGTCTGACCGGATCTCTGTACACGAAGAATCGCGACAAAATGAAAGTCGCGCGGGACCGCTTCCATGTCGGGAATCTCTACTTCAACCGGAAATGCACCGGTGCGCTGGTCGGTGTCCATCCGTTCGGTGGATTCAACATGTCCGGCACGGATTCCAAGGCTGGCGGACGGGATTACCTCCTGCTGTTCTCGCAGGCCAAATGCGTCTCCGAAGTGATTACCTGATCTTTTGAAATGTGTGCACCAAAGAAATCCCGGTGAAGGCAATCTTCACCGGGATTTTTCTTGCTTGCTGAATTTGAATCTTGTGAATATGTCCCATGAGATGGTGTATTATAGGAATGCATGAATCGAACTCGCTTTATGGAATGGAGAGTTGGAGGGAGGTTCTGGGGCGATGGTTGGATACCTCATTCGTGCCATAATTGAAGGCCTGCTTTTCGTGGCGGCCGTTCTATTTTGCGCCGAAACGATCAACCGGCTCCCACGGGATATCTCGGCCATTGTCAATGCCGTTCGGGAACGAAACAAGCGCGAGATCTGGAGGTCTCTTGGCGAAGCCCTCTTCTTCTGGGTTGTTACTGTCGGGCTTCTTTGGTTTTTCGTTATTCCGGAAACGATGAAGATTTTTTCCGGGTTTGCATCGTATTCCGATTTCCTGAAAGGTTTCCGAATGTGAATCTCTCTCCGATTTTGCTGCTGGATTGTGACTCAGGACTCTCTTGACCTGCATTTCCCGAATGAAAGAATAATTCATATTGGCACACAGGTTCTTCTTGAAGGAGAAACATGTGAAACGACGTACTTTCCTGCAACAGATGGGGCAGGGCGCACTGGCGACCCTGCTGGTCTCACCACGCACCGTGTTCGGGGTGGCTCCGGGAAAGATGCCCAATATCGTATTCATTATGGCCGATGATCTGGGGTATGGCGATTTGGGCTGCTACGGTCAGGAACAAATCCTCACGCCGAATATCGACCGCCTTGCAACGGAAGGCACACGGTTTACGCAGTGTTATTCCGGCTCCACGGTCTGTGCCCCGTCGCGCTGCTGCCTGATGACAGGTCTTCACAACGGGCACGGGCGGGTCCGCGACAATATCCCGCACTATGTTTATCTTCAACCGGACGATCTGACTGTCGCGGAGGTCTTGAAACAGGCCGGGTATGCAACCGGCGGTGTCGGGAAATGGAGCCTCGGCGATCCGGGGTACTGGGGTATTCCGCTTTACCAGGGATTCGATGAATGGTTCGGCCATCTCAATCAGGATCAGGCGCACTTCTATTACCCGGATCACCTCTGGGATAACGACAAAATCAGACTGTTCCCTGGCAACCGTGGCGGGAAAACGGGCGAATACACCCATGATCTCTTTACGGAACGTGCGCTCGAATTCATCAGTAAGAACAAGGACAATCCGTTCTTCCTGTATCTGGCCTATACGATTCCGCACTGGTCGGATTACGACAAGAAGACTCCCATGTCATATCCGGTTCCGAGCGATGAACCCTACAGCGACCGTGACTGGTCCCAGACAGAGAAGAACTTCGCGGCAATGATCACGCGCATGGATCGCGATGTGGGACGGATTGTTCAACAGTTACGGGACTTGGGGCTGGAAGAGAACACGATCATTTTCTTCACCAGCGACAACGGACCAGACAAAACCGAAAGTCACGATCCGGCATTCTTCAAAAGCGCCGGGCCTTTCCGGGGAATCAAACGAGACCTCTACGAGGGCGGGATTCGAATCCCCATGGTTGTTCGCTGGCCGGGAAAAGTTCCGGCGGGACGAGTCAGTGAGCAGGTATGGGCGTTCTGGGATGTCATGCCCACTCTCGCCGAACTGGCCGGATTGCCGATCCCGAAGAAGATTGACGGGATTTCCATGCTGCCGACGATCCTTGGAAAGAAACAGGAACAGGAACACAAGTACTTGTATTGGGATTACGGCCATGTTCGGGATACGTACCTGCAAGCAATACGCGCGGGTGACTGGAAAGGTGTGAGAATCGGGCAGAACGCTCCCGTTGAACTATACAACCTGAAAGACGATCCAGCTGAAAAGGACAACATTGCCGCGCAACATCCCGATGTTGTCAAAACGATTGACGAAATGATGAAGGAGGCGTATGTCCCTTCGGGGGACTACCGCATCGGCAGCACCTACACGCGCACGTTTTGATCTTTACACGGAGATTCTCGGTTATTGTCATGCCACTGGCTGAAACCCTGTGCCGCTCTATGTCTCTCTCCCTCGATGAGAGCCTATTTGTCCCCCTCTCCCTCCGGGAAATCCCGTCTTCCCCCTCTCCCTCCGGGAGAGGGTTGGGGTGAGGGACTCTTTGGGTGGCACCGGTATTTTGCACGTGATTCCTCGGAAGAGCAGTATAGGCCCTATTCCTGTTTCAGTATCGACAAATCCGGCCTGAGCAGCTTTGCGTTCTCCGGGTCGTCCATAGTCGCCGTTGTGATGACCTTCACACCCGTGTCGATCCGTTTCGGGACTTCCTTTCCGTCCAGATGATCGACAACCGCCTTGACCGCCTCGTATCCCATTTTGAACGGATTCTGCAAGACCAGCGCGTTAATCTCCCCTTTGCGCAGGGCATCGTTGAGATCGGCGGAGGCGTCGAATCCGACGAAGGCTTTCTTTCCGGTGTAGTTCTGGGCACGCAGCGCGAGAAGCGCCCCGAAGGTGCTGGATTCGTTCGGTCCGTAGACGCCTTCGACATCGGGGTATTTCGTCAGCAGATCCTCGGTGACGGCGCGGGACTTCTCTCGGTCGCTGTAGCCGTATTGCTTGTCAACGATTTGAATATTGGGGAATTCCTGTTTGATGGTATCCTCAAATCCCTTTTCCCGTTCCGTTGTGGAGGCGCTGCCGGGAGCGACGAGGATAATAATCACCCGTCCGCCGTTCGGCAGCAGGGATGCCATGGTCCGCGCGGCTTCCTGGCCACCTTTGTAGTTGTCGGTGGCGACGAAACTGGAGTACTTTTCCGTATTTGCGCCCGAATCGAAAATCACGAGAGGGATTTTCGCGGCTTCAACCTGTTCGATCACCGGAACCAGCGCGTCCGCGTCCTGCGGGGCCAGGACAATGCCGTCCACTTGCGCGGTGATGAAATCCTGCACAATGTTCATTTGGCGTTCATACTGCGTCTCGGTTTGCGGGCCTTGCCAGAGAATCTCCACGCCCAATTCCTGCCCGGCGGTCTTCGCTCCGGCATAAACGGTTTGCCAGAACTCATGGGCCGTTCCTTTGGGAACGACAGCGATTTGCCGTTTACCGGAGACACTTTCCTGCCCACGCCCGCAGCCCCATCCCAGAATCACAATTGCTGCAATCGATCCCAAAACAAGCCACAGATTCCTTGTTTTCATTGGATTCCTACTCCTTCTCGCAAATTGCATCATTCCTGCCTAATCCTAAATCCGCAATCCTAAATCCGCAATCCACAATCTCAGAACCGCCACCAGGGTTTCCGTTTCTTGGCTTCGGGTGTCGGTTCCGGTGTGGGAGACAGAGAAGGGAATACCCGTGGCGGAAACGGAGACTTGAACGTGGGTTCCGGAACCGGAGTGGGGGTGATCTCCTGGCCGCCGGTTGAGGACTTGGAGAGATCCCCGAATGGGATGATCTCCGGCTCGGTCTTCTCTGACTCACCGGCAAGGATATCGGTTGCGGTCTGATGACGGCCGTGCAACGGGCACAACATGGAGGGTGCGTTCTTCTCGAGGAACAGGAGTTTGCGCACACGCTTGCAGTAGGGAGTGCTGAGCGCACCGCTGTCCAGGCAGATGTCTTTCTCCACCAGTCCTTGCGGCATATCGAATTCCCCGAACAGGTCAGGCCGGACTTCGATGGCACATTTCATGAATTCCATCCAGATCGGCAAGGCCACGCGCGAGCCTGTCATGCGATACCCCAGGGATCGATTCGACTCGAATCCGACAAACACCACGCATACAAAATCCCTCCCGTATCCCGCAAACCAGGCGTTGGTGCAGTTGTCGGTGGTTCCGGTTTTCCCGACGAGAGGCGTCTCGAACTGTTTTGCCACTTCCGCGCCGGTTCCGTAGCGAGTGACTCCGTCCAGGAGGCTCGTCACGATTCGTGCAGACTGTGGGTCAAGAGTCCGACGACCTCGCCATCGCTGTTCGTATAATGTTCGGGAGACCTGGCCTTCGCTTCGTTGCTGTTCTACCACCTTGCTGACGGCATACGGCTCGGCGAGGATGCCGCCGGTTGCAAAAATCCCATAGGCCCGTGCCAGCTCCAGGGGGGTCATCTCTTCGGATCCCAGAGCGACGGTCAGGTCGGTCTTATGGAGCCTCATGTCTAACGTCTGTCGGCAGAAGCGATGCAGAGTCAGGATGGCGGAACTCTGCGACTGGCGCAGATGCTGCAAGAGCCATACGCTTCCTGCGTTCATGGATTCTGCCAGCGCCTCGTGCATCGTGACAATTCCGTGATACTTGCCGTCGAAGTTCTCCGGTGTCCAGGAATTCCCTCCGAAGTGGAAGGTCTGCGGGCGGTCCTCGATGAAGGAGGCAGGATTGAGATCCCGCGTAATTGCACAGGCGTACAGGATGGGTTTGAACGCGCTGCCGGGTTGCCGAAGGGCCTGTGTAGCCCGGATGAACTTCCCCGCGTTCTGTTCATCGTCAAAATCATATCCGCCGACCAGCGCGAGGATCTTGCCGGTGGACGGTTGGAGGGCCACCAATGCTCCCTGAACATAATGGTCACGTGTCACCCGATAGATCAGCCCGGATGCCACTTTCTCCACGCTTACGGCAATGCACATATCCGGTTCCAGCAGCCCAAAATCGTCATACCAACTCTCCGTTGCGTTGAAGATCGCCGCCCGTGGCAGTTCCCCTCCTTCGATGCGAGGGAATGTCACGACGACTTGGGTCGCCCCCGGTACATAGGGAGCCGCCACGAATGCATCATACACATGGCCGGGAACGAGTTTCTTTGGATTTTGCGCATTTGGCGCACTGTCTACCGGCTCTCCCCACCGGCTGCCATGCTGCTTGCGTCGCCGCTTCTCATGTTCTTCGATACCGTGACGCAACGCCGCAATCGCGGCATCCTGAAGGGGAGAGACCAGCGTCGTCTCTACGTCCACCCCGGTGCCACTCAGCACAATCGGATTCCCATCCGGATCGAGGATTTCCCCACGCTGGAATTGTCGGCGCACATGAGCATTGAAATAGGGATAGGAATTGACGAACGGTTTCCGTACTTCTGAACGATCCCGCAGATGGAACGGTTCCTCGACTGCCTGGCGGTACTCCTCTTCAGTGATATATCCCTCGCTCCGCATGGCCTGTAATGCAATGGTGGTCCTTCGTTCCGCCCCCTCCGGATTTGTAAACGGCGACCAGTTCGTCGGTGTCTGAAGAATTCCGGCCAGCATCGCGCACTCTTTCAGGTCCAGCTGACTGACCGGTTTCCCGAAATAATACTGTGCGGCTGCCGCGACACCGTTGATGTTGCCTTTCCGATCTCCCAGAAATACCTGGTTCAGATAAATCTCCAGGATCTCGGACTTGCTGTAATGGCGTTCGATTTGAAGCGCCAATCGCGCTTCCTTGATTTTCGAGTCGTAAGTTCGCGTGCGTGGCGAACCGTCTCCCAAGACTTGATTCACAAAAAGATCTTTTGCCAATTGGGTGGTCAGAGTGCTTGCTCCCTGGCGAACTCGACCGGACACATAGTTTATATAGAACGCTTTGGGAATCCGAATCGGATCGATTCCCGGATGCCGGAAAAATCGCTTGTCCTCAAGGGCGACCACGGCGTTGATCAGGTTGGGGGGCAATTCCTCCAGAGTAACTTGCTGGCGGTTGACTCCTCCCGCTCCCAGGAGCTCGTGTATCAGGGCTCCTTCGGAATCCAGAAACCGGGAGGGGATCTCCGGTCGATAGTTCTCCAGGTAAGGAATCTCCGGCATGGCATCCAGGTAACTTCGAACCCACGCTACCCCCATGCCGATCACCGCACAAAGGCAGAAAAAAAAGAACGCTGAAAGTGAGATCAAAACTCGACGCAGAATTTTTGCACGCTTGGAAATTTCTCGTCGGGGACTTCTCAACGGTCCTTCCGGTTCGAGTTCCACCGGTGGAAGTCGATCTTGGCTTGCGTCTATGAAGGAGTCTGATCTCATGCCGATTCCTTCGTTTTCAGGCAGATTTTTAACGCGCCGGACTGGCAGGCGTGTTTCCAGGCCTCTTTTGCCCGATCCAGGGGATAGGTTGCCTCGATAAGACGTTCCACCGGAAGATCCGTCCGTTCCAGGAATCGTATCGCCGTGGGCAACCTGCCGCATCGGGAGCCGACTATGGTGACCTCGTTGACAACCGATACGGTCAGGTTGAGCGGTTCCGAGCGTTCCATGGTGCTCTTGAGCACGATCGTGCCTCGGGGGCGTATAATCTGCTGGGCGCGTGCGAGTCCCGATACGGTTCCGCTTGCTTCAATCACTATGTCGAATTGCGCGTTCATATCATTCCCGATTTCATTCTCGTGGATGCACGGTATTTCGGGAATTGACTTCCATTTTGAGGGATGATGGCCGATCAGAAAAGCCGGGCCGGTGTGGTGTCGCGTAAACACCATGCCAATCAGGAGTCCCAGCTTCCCGTCCCCGATAATCGCGACCGAATCCATCGGGCGGACAGGAATTTGTTCGAAAATCTCGATAACCGCCGCCAGCGGTTCCGCGAATACCGCTCGTTCATCCGGGATCGAGTCCGGCACAGGAACCAGGTTTCTTTCCGGAAGGGTCAATTGTTCGGAGAAGCAGCCGGGCCGACCGGAGATTCCTAACACGGTGCGGTTGGGGCAGTGACGCTCCAATCCGCTGTGACACCAGCTGCATCTGCCGCACCCGCAATTGATTTCTCCGACCACGCGCGTTCCTGCCGACAAGGAATCTGTGGCGTCCAGAAGCGTGCCCACAAACTCGTGCCCCAGCACGCCCTCGTATCCCATGTATCCTTTCGCCAGTTCCAGGTCTGTCCGGCAGATCCCGGCCAGACGGAGGGCGATTCGTGGCTCTCCGTCCGGACTGGGGCTGGGGATTTCCTGCAACCGAACTTGTTCTCCACGCAGAAAGAGCGATTTCATTCGAATATCCTGATGTCCATGCAGAACCGAGTCACTTCGTGGTATGTTCATTACGTATCTATATAACGCGGCAGGAGGTGTGTGAAGTAACCGAGATGATTACCCGTGAAGATATCGGGTCTGTTACGATCCTGGTCGAGTCGGAAAGTGATTTTCTCTCCGACACCACGGCATTGAAAGAGATATGCTCCCAGTTGGTCAAAGAAGGGCGCAGGAAAGTCATTCTCGATCTGCAAAACGTATACGTCGTGACCAGTGTTTATCTCGGCGGACTTCTGTCCGTCACAAAGATCCTCCGTGAAGGGAAAGGAGTTTTGAAACTGGTCCATTTGCAGCCTGCGGTCTCCTCCGTTATGGAGATGACACGCCTTTCGCGGATCATCGAGATCTTCAACGACCGGGAAACGGCGATCAAATCCTTTTCCCAGTAAGTGCTTTCGGTCCGGTCCCCCAGCGAAAGTCCTTAAAAATCGGATGAGGAGAGGCGATACACGTCTCTCCTCATCCGTTTTGTTCCGACGGATTTCTTACCGAGTTTCGCGATGAAGTGTATGCCGTCCGCAAAAACGGCAATACTTCTTCATTTCAAGCCGCTCGGGATGCGTGCGCTTGTTTTTCTTGCACGTGTAATTGCGCTGCTTGCATTCCGTACAGGCGATCAAGATTTGTTCCCTGGGCATGATTGTAACCTCGTAAATATCCCTTTATTCGATGATTTCCGCGACGACGCCGGCGCCGGCGGTCCGACCGCCTTCCCGAATGGCGAACCGCAACTCCTGCTCCATCGCAATCGGCGTGATCAACTCACCCCGCACCTCCACATTATCCCCCGGCATCACCATCTCCGTCCCTTCCGGCAACGTCACACTCCCCGTCACAT
>JAKPYU010000753.1 GCA_029568995.1 Candidatus Omnitrophota bacterium
TCTTGGCTCCGATATGGGCGACACTTCCGCACAGGCATGAACGGGCGTCTTTCCGAGACTCGGGAATACCTCTTCCGGTTTCTTTCCGGTGATCTCCATGTACAAGGCATCCGCGCAGAGATCCACGTCATCGCTCCAACGAACTTCGCTGCCTGTACCGACCGAGACCTGCTCGAAGGCACCTTGGTCGTTCCACAAATTAAAAACACCCTTGCCGACGAGATGGGACAGATCCACGATGCCGTCAACACCGTCCGCGTATCGGAGCCGGAGTCTGTAATCCGGAAGCGGCTCCACTTGAATGATTTTCAGCATATTGATTCCTCCAAACTAAGGATCATTTTACAGGGCTTCTTTGCCGGAGGGGAGGAATGGGATAGCCGGATACGGACGAGCACGGACACACACGGACACACACGGACGGATTTGGATCTCATGATCTCCTGCGGGCGGATAGTCTGTGCCTCACCCACAAAAAAAACGGGAGACCAGGCGGTCTCCCGTTTCCTGTCCATGGATTCAGTTCTATGTGGCCTGTCACACTTTCGGCAGTTTTGCCAGCGCTTCTTTGAGCTTCTCTTCCGGGAAATCATAGTCCATGAGTTCCCCGGCGAAATAGCGGTCGTAAGCGCCCAGGTCGAAATAGCCATGGCCGGAGCAGTTGAAGACAATGACCTTCTCCTTACCCTCGGCCTTGGCCCGCAAGGCTTCTTCAATGGCGACCGCGATGGCATGGGAGGTTTCCGGTGCCGGAAGAAGTCCTTCGGTACGGGTGAACTGAATCGCCGCATCGAATACTTTGGTCTGGTAAACTCCGACAGCCTCGATCAATTTCTCGTGCAACAAGAGGCACAGGCTTTGCGCAGCGCCGTGATAGCGCAGTCCGCCCGCATGGATTCCCGGCGGGACGAAAGTGTGGCCCAGTGTGTACTGTTTCATCAGCGGGGTCATGTGCGCGGTATCGCCAAAATCGTACGCATACAGGCCCCGGGTCAATGTCGGACAGGCGGTGGGTTCCACGGCGATGACGCGGAGGTCCTTTCCTTCCATCTTTCTCTTCATAAACGGGTAACAGAATCCGGCGAAATTGCTGCCGCCACCCACGCAACCGATGAGAATATCGGGCTTTTCATCCACCATCGCCAGCTGTTTCTCCGTCTCCAGCCCGATGACGGTCTGGTGAAGCAGAACGTGGTTCAGGACGCTGCCGAGAGAATACCGGGTGTCGTCATGCTTCACCGCATCTTCAACAGCCTCACTGATGGCGATCCCCAATGAACCGGGGCAGTCGGGGTCCTCGGCCAGGATGCCTCGACCGGCATCGGTCAGATCTGTCGGGCTGGCGAAGACCTCGGCCCCATAGGCCTGCATGAACGACTTGCGGTATGGTTTCTGCTGATAACTGACCTTGACCATATACACGGTGCATTTCAGGCCGAACATGCACGTGGCGAATGCGAGAGCACTACCCCATTGTCCCGCGCCCGTTTCCGTCGCCAGGCGGGATATGCCTTCCTGCTTGTTGTAGTAGGCCTGGGGAACGGCGGTATTGGGCTTGTGGCTTCCCGGTGGACTGACGCCTTCGTTTTTGTAATAGATACGCGCAGGGGTTTTGAGGGCTTTCTCCAAGCCGGTTGCGCGGATGAGCGGGGACGGACGCCAGAGCTGATAGATTCGCCGGACATCGTCTGGAATCGGAATCCAGCGTTCCTGGGAGACCTCCTGCTTGATCAGTTCCATCGGGAAGATGGGAGCAAGCAGGTCCGGGGTGATGGGTTGATGCGTCCCCGGATGGAGCGGGGGGTCCAGGGGCTTGGGCAGATCGGGAAGGATATTGTACCACTCCTGGGGGATATCCTTCTCGCTGAGCAGAATCTTACGTGTGTCCATTCATTCAATCTCCTTCACGATGAGTCATCAAGTACCCACGTATCCGGCAACTATGCCACAGCCGAACGCGAATGCCAAGGAAATCACCCGGTTTCTGACAGACGCCGGGATGTTGTTTCGGACGCCGGAGAAAGCGAAGAGGGGACTTGTCGGTGCCGTCCGATAAGTCCATCCCGGTTGATTTCAGAAGCGTGCCTGAGTAAACTACTTCACAAGTTCAGCAAAAAGCGCAAGATAAGCGGGCAGGAGGGGCGCTTTCCCCCCGACGGCCCGTTTTTCTTCAAATAATCCAATTCAGAGGATGATACCGTGCAAATTACGATTACCGGACGGAATGTCGAGATCACATCGGCCATTCGGGACCATGTTGAGGAACGCCTGAGAAGCAAACTGAAAAAGTTCTTTCAATCGATCATGGAAGCGCATGTTGTGCTTCTGCTTCAGCGGTTTGAGCATATCTGCGACATCACGCTCAATGTCGGGAAACTGACGCTTTACGGCCACGAGAAGACCAGCGACCTGTATGTCTCCATCGATAAGGTTGTCGATAAGCTGGAAAGACAGCTGGACAAGCACAGAAAAAAACTGCAAAAACACCGGACACGGGCGGATGCCGGCGAAGAAGCCCTTCATTTGCGGATTGATGTTCTGGATGGAGTGGATGTGGATTCCTCTGCCGAACGCCCGAATGTCATCCACACCGGGGAGGTGGATCTGAAACCGATGTCCGTGGATGAGGCTCTCACGCAGATGGATTTGTTCGACCAGGAATTCCTGGTGTTCCGAAATTCGACAACGGAACGTGTGAATGTGCTGTATCGCCGGAAAGACGGGAATTATGGATTGATCGATCCCGTATGACCGACTCATGTCGAGGATCGTCCCGCATAACGGGGACATCGTCGCTGGTGAGAACCGGGTTTGAAAGAGCAGGAGAAAGATGGGAGAAGGAAAATCCATCGAACAGGACGGAAACGGTCAGCCGATAAGAGGCAATTCGGCGGCTTCCGGAGATATGTTGTGTGACCTTTTGAGACCCGAGCGCGTTGTATTGACCATTGAGGCCACCGGAAAACGCAAGATCTTGGAGGAACTCCTAAGCCTGGTGGTGGCGGATCAACCGGAAGAGGTGCAGATGGCCGCTCTGGAGGCATTGATGCAGAGAGAAGAGGTCGGCAGCACGGGCGTCGGGGATGGGATTGCCCTTCCGCATGCCCGGACGGCCGCGATTCAGGAAATCCGGATGGCGGCCGGTGTGTCCGGGGACGGCCTGGACTTCGATTCGCTCGACGGCAAACCGGTGCAACTGTTCTTTCTCATCCTGACTCCGGCCAGTGCTTCCGGTGCACACCTGAAACTGTTGGGACAGCTGGCGCGAGTGCTGCGCTCCCGTGAGCTCCGTGAGGACCTGCGATCGGCGGCCACTTGTCAACAGTTCTGTCAGATTCTTCGTCTGGCTTGCGGCCAAAGCCCGGAGCACGGATCATGACGATACGTCGTCCCCATTCAATTTCGGTCGGTTTTCTGCTGGAACTGGAAAACCTCGGATTGACCGTTGTGGCTGGGGAGAAAGGATTGTCTCGTCCGATCACCTCTCCGGAGGTCAACCGTCCCGCGATTGAACTCTTCGGGATTTTTGACCATCTCCAACCAGAACGCGTGCAGATATTAGGCAGCGGAGAAACCGCGCATATTCAGAAGCGGTCCGAGGATCCGGAGATGGAGGCTAATCTGCGACGGTTCTTCATCTCGGGGATTCCCTGCTGTGTTGTAACCAACGGTCGGACTCCCCCATTGCCGCTGCCACAGCTCGCCGAGGAATTGGGGATTCCCATCCTGGTTTCTTCCCACAATACGACTCGGTTTACGAAACGGTTGTGGGAGCATTTGGAACATGCCCTTGCCCCGGTGGCCATTGAACGGGGTGTCCTGATGGATGTGTATAACATCGGTACGCTGATTCAGGGCGATTCCGGCGTGGGAAAAAGCGAATGTGCGCTGGAATTGATGGAACGCGGGCATACCTTTGTGGCAGACGATCTGATCGAAGTCCGCGCGCCCCAGGAAAGCCGTCTGGTCGGTTCCGGACGGGGGGTTGTGCCGTATCACATGGAGATTCGCGGGATCGGGATCATTGACGTCAGCCGGATTTTCGGGCCTCGCAGCATCCGGGGGGAAAAGCAGATCGACCTGATCGTGGAACTTCAGGACTGGAATCCGGACGTGGAGTACGAACGGGTGGGGATCGTGCAACGGTACAGGGAGCTTCTGAATGTCAAAGTGCCGTATCTGCTCATTCCGGTTCGTCCGGGTCGAAACATCAGCACGATTATTGAAATCGCGGCGATCAACCAGAAGTTGATCTCCCAGGGTGTTCACATGGCGGCGGAATTCGACAGGAAATTGATTCAGGCGATGCGGGAACAGACTCGACGATGAATGAGATGTTTACGGTCAGCAGAGAGGTGGTCATCCTGAACGCATTGGGGCTTCATGCGCGTCCGGCGGCCTCGCTGGTGGAGGCCGTGAGTAACCTGAACTGTAAGGTCTGGATCAGGAAAGATGACTATACTGTGAATGCGAAAAGCCTCATGGGAGTGCTGACCCTGGTGGCGGCGCAAGGAACCGTGCTGGTCATCACCGCCGAGGGGAAGGATGCACAACGTGCGGTTGACCGCATTGTGGAATTGGTGGATGGAAGATTCGGAGAGGAATGACCCGAACCGGCGGGGAAACCGGATCGACTTTTCCCCGTGGATTTGCGAAACCGACTAATGGACACGCAACTTGCTGGAATACCCGCATCCACCGGCGTGGTGATCGGACCTGCCCGGCTCTACCACACCCAGGTACCCAAGATCCGTCCTCGGACCATCGAATCCGATGCCGTAGACCTGGAGGTGGAACGCCTTTACAAGGCCGTTGCCATCTCCGAAGAACAGATTCGAAGCGCCTTGGGGCGTGAGGATACGCAGGACGGTGACCACACAGTCCGAGATATTTTGAATACTCACCTGGTTTATCTAAAAGATCCCATGCTGATTGGCCAGACCGAACAACGCATCGGCGAACAGCGGGAATCGGCGGAATATGCCCTTTCGCAGGTGGTCGGTGAGGCGGAACGGATTTTTTCCGGGCAGGAAGATCCCAGGTTTCGCGAGCGTTTCGCGGATATCCAGGATGTGGCCCGGCGAGTACTGGGCAACCTGCTGGGGCGGATGACGGACTTGGGATCCGATCTCTCCCACCGACAGGTGATCCTGATCGCGCATGACCTCTCTCCTTCCGATACGGCAACCCTGCCGAAAGATCGGATTATCGGTTTTGCCACTGAAGTGGGTGGCCCCACGAGCCACACGGCCATTCTGGCCCGAAGCCTTCGGATCCCCGCTGTCGTCGGTGTGACCGGTCTTCTGGAGCAGGTCGCCGATGGGGATACGATCATTCTGGATGGCTCTCATGGCACATTGGTTTTGGGACCTTCCGCAGAAATCAGACAGCGCTATGAGCAGACCGGGCGACAGATTGAGGCCGATGAGAACCGCCTGAGAACCTATGCTTTCCTGCCGTCTGTCACGCTGGACGGGCACGCGCTGGATATCTCGGCGAATATCGAATTACCCGATGAAGCAAAGGATGTCCTGCAGTATGGGGCCGGCGGCATCGGTCTGTTCCGTACCGAGTATCTGTTTATGCGTGCTCGAAGCCTCCCCAGCGAAGAGGAACAGTTTCAGGCCTATCGACGTGTCCTGGAATACATGGAGGGACGGCCCGTGGTGATCCGGACCATGGACCTCGGCGGAGATAAGTTTGCCCACGCGATTCCAGTTCCGGATGAAATGAATCCGTTTATGGGTTGGCGGGCGATCCGATTCTGTCTCCAGAATCGAGGCTTGTTTCGAACCCAACTCCGCGCCATTCTTCGTGCCGGAGTTTTCGGACGGGCACGAATGATGTTTCCCCTGATTTCCGGTGTACGGGAATTGCAGGAGGCCCTTGCGTTCCTGGAGGAAGTCAAGGAAGAACTGCACAATGAAAAAGTGCAATTCGAGGAACACATGCCGGTAGGGGGGATGATCGAATTGCCCTCGGCGGTCATGGTTGCGGAAGACCTCGCCCGCCATCTGGATTTCTTCAGCATCGGCTCCAATGACCTTATTCAGTATTCTCTTGCCGTGGATCGAATCAACGAAAAAATCGCCCACTTGTATCAGCCGCTGCATCCGGGTGTGCTGCGGATGATCTCTCACGTTGTCCGGGTCGGGCACAGGCAGGAGACTCCGGTGGAGATCTGCGGTGAAATGGCCGCCAATCCTCTCTGCTGCCTGGTTCTGCTGGGACTGGGGATGGAACGGTTCTCCATGAGTCCCGGGGCGATCCCTCGTGTCAAAGCCATTGTCCGATCTATCCGCATGGAGCAGTTGCGTTCGTTCGGAGAACGAATCCTGGACATTTCCACTGCGGAAGAGGTGGAACGGTATGCCTTGCGCGTCGCTCGTCGCATTTTGCCTCGGTATCCATGGGATGAAGAACAGGCCTTCCCGGTGAGGCATGAACAACGGTCTCATGAGGCGGTTGCGGATACCGATCTTGTGGTCGAGGCGTCGCTCCGGCGATGACTGGGGACAGGCATGGCACGACCCGGTGATTCGATCCCTGTTTCCGTTCTGAGTGTCCGGGTTGTCCCTCGGTCGTCTCGTCCGGGGATTGTGATTTGGGAGAATGGGACGGCTCGTGTCCATCTGAGCGCTCCACCCGTGGAAGGGAAAGCGAACCGCGAGTTAATCGTCCTGCTGTCGAAAGTCCTGGGGATTCCGCGTTCGTCCATCGAAATCCGATCCGGGACCAGGGGGCGGGACAAGACCGTTCGAATCACTGGGCTGGCGCAAGATACCCTGGAGGAGAAGATGACACAGTTTGCAGCGAAAGAGGTTTGATTCGAATTGACCGGGAAATTGATTTCCATCGAGGGCATTGAAGGAGCAGGGAAGAGCACGGTAGCCGGGCAGCTGGCGGACCGACTGCGGGAAGCCGGACATTCCGTGCTGGAGCTGCGGGAGCCTGGCAGTACCCCCGTTGGAGAGTCTCTGCGGACCCTTCTCAAGGATGGCACGATTCATCTCGCGCCGCTCACGGAAGCGTTCTTGTTCGAAGCCGCACGTCACGAGCTCGTGGTCCGGCGGATCCGACCCGCTCTGGCTGAGGGGCAATGGGTGGTTGTCGATCGGTTCTACGACTCCACCACGGCTTATCAGGGCTGGGGGCGGGGGCTGGACGTGGAGATGCTGTGCCGGATGCATATGGACGCCTGTGGAGAGACCACCCCGGACCTGACAATTCTGCTGGATATCGATCCGGCTGTCGGATTGGACCGGGCGCGCTCCGTCACGCGGGGACAGGGGGTGACGGCGAGGGATCGCTTTGAAGAAGAAGGGATTTCTTTCCTGAAGCGGATTCGGGAGGGATTTCTGGCAATCGCCCGGGCCGAGCCGAACCGGATTGTGGTCATTTCCGTCACCGGTGACGCGGACGAGGTGGTGCAATGCTGCCTGCGGGTGGTCGAGGAAAAACTGGGCCGGATAGACTGAATCGAATGTGGAGTCTTCCTTGACAGAAGAACCCCAAATCCATATAATCGAAAAGCTGTGCTAAAAGTCTGTTCGCGCGAAGATTTGGAAGACGAAAACAAACCAACACAGCGATAAGAAGAAATCTTTGAGAGACCATGTTTGGAGGCAGTGACCTCTCGGCCGTTCAACGAACTCCCTGCAGGAATGGGAAACGGTGCTGAAGGCACATTCGGCGCGACCGCCACAAGCGGAAACACATGGAAAGATTGACTTCTATACGTTTGTCGTTTCCTGATGTGAATTGTCCGAATGTATTCACAGAAACGGTTGGTCTCCGCGACATCGAAACCATTAAAAACGATCTATGTTTCCATGGATTCACGTTGAATTGGATCAGAACTCTTGCGGCGCGTTTGTCGCCCGGCTTTTCGGGCTGGGCTGAACCGCATCGCATCCCCACGTGGGGTTATCCATCAATCGAGGTGCCTTATGGTTCGGAAAGTGGATGCTAGTCCCAGTCCCTGGCGCAAACGTCAGAATTTCTCTCGCATTCAGTCCGTCGTCGAAATCCCCGATTTGATTGAGACGCAGCAGTCCTCGTATCGGGATTTTCTCCAGGAGGACGTGGTTTCCGAAAAGCGTCGAGAGATGGGCTTGCAGCAGGCGTTTAAGTCCATTTTTCCCATCAAGGGGAGAGATACGTCCAGCCTGGATTTTGTCAGCTATCATCTCGGTCGCCCCAAGTATAAAGTCATGGAATGCATCGAACGCGGCATGACCTATGCCGCACCCCTTCGGATCAAAGTCCGGCTGGTGATCAAGGCGGCCCCCGCCAAGGATGCCGAACCGGAAGTCGTCGATATCCGCGAAGAAGATATCTATCTGGGCGAGATTCCCCTGATGACAGACCGGGGGACTTTCGTCATCAACGGCGCCGAACGGGTTGTGGTCAGCCAGCTTCACCGATCTCCCGGCGCGGTCTTCAACGTCGAGACCCACCATACCGGCCAAAAACTCATCACTGCCAGTATCATCCCCAACCGGGGTGCCTGGCTGGAATTCGAAAACGATCTGAATGACGTCTTGTATGTTATCATTGACCGCAAACGCAAAATGCCCGTCACGATCCTCCTGCGGGCGTTCGGATATGGATCCGATGAGGAGATTTTCTCTCTCTTTATCGAGCGCCAAAAAGTTGCTCTCCGAGGCGAGAAAAAAGCCCTGATCGGACGTCTCCTGGCAACCGAAATCCGGGATCCGAGCTCCGAAGCGGCCGTTTTCGAGGCGGGAACGGAAATTGACGAAGTTGTTCTGGATCGCCTGTCCGAATTGAATATCCATGATGTGGTTATTGTGCGCAGTCACTCGGATGACTTCCGGATGATTTGGAACACCATTCTGAAAGATCCCACCAAGAGTCGGGATGACGCACTGCGCGAAATCTACACCACCTTACGTCCCGGTGAGCCACCCGCCCCCAAAAACGCGGAAGCCCTCATTCAAAACCTCTTTTTCCGGGCGCGGCGATACGATCTTTCCAAGGTCGGTCGGTATCGCATGAACTCGAAGCTCGGGATTCACATCGACCAAGAAAAAGTGACCCTTTGCCCTGAAGACCTGGTTGCCGTGGTGTCTTACGTTCTCGGCCTCAATCGCGGAGAGGGTGTTTCGGATGATATCGACCACTTGGGAAACCGGCGTGTTCGCACCATTGGGGAGCTGCTGGAGAACCAGATTCGTGTCGGTCTCGCCCGCATGGAACGCACCATCCGCGAGAAAATGGGCATCCTGGATCTTGAAAATGTCATGCCCCGAAATCTGATCAATGCCAAGCCGATCACTACGGCGGTGGCGGATTTCTTCGGACGCAGTCAGCTCTCTCAATTCCTGGATCAAGTCAATCCCCTCTCGGAACTGACGCACAAACGTCGCTTATCCGCACTCGGACCGGGGGGATTGAACCGGGAACGGGCCGGATTTGAGGTCCGTGACGTTCACCACACCCATTACGGCCGGATTTGCCCGATTGAGACCCCGGAAGGGCCGAACATCGGTCTGATTTCAAGCCTTTCCACCTATGCACGAATCAATGAATTCGGGTTCATCGAGACTCCCTACCGCCGCGTCAAAGGCGGTCGGGTTACCAAGGAAATTGTCTATCTCTCCGCCGATGAGGAAGACCGCTGCATTATCGCCCAGGCGAATGCCCCCATCGACGACAAGGGCAAGTTCAAACGAGACCTGGTTCTGTCACGGGAACGCGGCAACTTCCCGCACGTTCCGCCCGACAAAGTAGATTTCATGGACGTGTCTCCATTGCAGCTGGTCTCCATTTCAGCGGCTCTGATCCCGTTCCTGGAAAACGACGATGCGAACCGGGCGCTCATGGGTTCCAACATGCAACGCCAGGCCGTACCGCTCCTGAAAACCGAGGCTCCTCTGATCGGTACGGGTGTCGAGTACAAGGCCGCCAAAGATTCCGGCGTCGTGGTGGTGGCGAAACGGGACGGACTCGTGGAGTATGTCACCGCCGAACGGATTGTAATTCGGCCGGACAATCCCCTGTCGGACAACGACGTGGATGATTATCCACTGAAGAAATTCGTTCGATCCAACCAGAATACCTGCATCAACCAGAAGCCCATTGTCCGGAAAGGAGTGCATATCCACGCCGGGGACGTCATTGCGGACGGTCCGGCGACGGATAACGGAGAACTGGCGCTCGGACGAAATGTACTGGCCGCGTTCATGTCCTGGGAAGGCGATAACTTCGAGGATGCCATCGTGGTCAGCGAACGGCTCATCCGCGATGATGTCTTCACGAGCGTCCATATCGAGGAGTTCAAAGTCGAGGCCCGCGATACCAAGCTGGGCGAGGAAGAAATCACCCGCGACATCCCGAATGTGGGGGAAGAGGCTCTCAAGAACCTGGACGACAAGGGGATCATTCGCATTGGCGCAACCGTGCGCGCGGGGGATATCCTGGTCGGCAAGGTCTCCCCGAAAGGAAAAGTGCAGACCACGAATGTGGAAAAACTGTTGCGAGCCATTTTCGGCAAACGGGCCGAGGATGTCCGCGATATCTCCCTCAAGGCCCCACCGGGAACCGAGGGTATTGTGGTCGATGTGAAAGAGTTCCAGCGGAAACTCCGAAGCGGCAAAGGACGGGGAGACGACTCCACGAGCCTCAAACGTCTGGCCGCCCAACGGGACCGCCTGAGCCACGAGCTGGAGACGGAGTGGGATCAACGGATCCGTAACTTCGTCCTCGGAAAAACCGCCGCGAACGATCTGGTCGATACCGAGACGGGCGAGATCATTGTTGCCGCCGGAAAGAAAATCTCCAGCGGGGATCTGAAGAAGGTCCAGGGAACCAATCTGCGCGAATTGCGTCTCGAGGACGACACGTTTCTGGATGAATTGCATCTCGAGTTCAGCAAACAGATCGAAGATGTCCATCTCGAATACGAAAAGGAAGTCGAACGGATCAAGATGGGCGACAACCTGCCGCCCGGTGTGATCAAACTGGTCAAAGTGTATGTTGCCAAAAAGAAGCGACTATCCATCGGCGACAAGATGGCAGGCCGTCACGGGAACAAAGGTGTGGTCTCCAAGATCGTTCCGTTGGAGGATATGCCGTTCCTGGAAGACGGAACGCCGGTGGATATTATTCTCAATCCGTTGGGAGTTCCTTCCCGAATGAATGTGGGACAGGTGTTCGAAATCCATCTGGGTTGGGCCGCCCAGAAGTTGAATATGTATGTTGCCACACCCGTTTTTGACGGGGCTACGGAAGAGGATGTTGTGGAGCAGCTGCGCCTGGCCGGGCTTCCGGAAGACGGCAAGACGGTCCTGTACGATGGGCGGACCGGAGACCCATTCAGTGACCGGATCACGGTCGGATACATCTACATGATGAAGTTGAATCACCTGGTGGATGATAAAATCCATGCGCGTTCGATCGGACCATACTCGCTGGTTACACAGCAACCGCTGGGCGGCAAGGCACAATTCGGCGGACAGCGTCTCGGTGAAATGGAAGTGTGGGCGCTGGAGGCTTACGGTGCAGCCCATACGCTGCAGGAATTGTTGACCGTCAAGTCGGACGATATTGTCGGTCGAAACCGGATCTATGAAGCCATCGTGAAAGGCGAGAATGCACGAGCGCCCGGACTCCCGGAATCGTTCTATGTGCTCATCAAGGAACTTCAAAGCCTCGGTTTGGTCATTGAGATCGATGAGATGGAAGAAGAAGAGGAAGAGGCGACGGAATCCGCATCCACGGCTGCCGAGCAGCCGGAGGTGCAGGAGGTGACCCGCTGAGTGGACCCGACAGACAAGGATTGTCGGGAGAATCCCCAACTCTGAGGAGAGCACACTTATGTGGAAATCGGTTCAAGCTCCCAGCGCCAAACCCCGCGAAGAGGAAATTCGCGATATCAACCGGATCCGATCCATCCGGATTACTCTGGCCTCCCCCGAAGTGATCCGAAGCTGGTCTTATGGAGAGGTCAAGAACCCGGAAACGATCGACTACAAAACATACAAACCGAAAGCGGACGGGCTCTTTTGCGAGCGCATCTTCGGTCCCACACGGGACTATGAATGCGCCTGCGGCAAATTCAAAGGCATCAAGCACAAGGGAGTCACCTGCGATCGGTGCGGTGTGGAGGTCATCCAGGCCAAGGCACGGCGCAGTCGCTTGGGGCATATCGAACTCGAAATGCCCGTCTCTCATATCTGGTTCTCCAAAGGGGTTCCCAGCCGGATGGCTGCTTTGCTGGATATGTCGATCAAGGGATTGGAACGCGTCCTTTATTATGAGGAATATATTGTCCTCGATCCGGGTAATACGGATCTGGAACTGTATCAATTGATCAACGAGCGGGCTTATTCCGATTTCCGCCAGGAATACGGCGATGCGTTTCGAGTCGGAATTGGAGCGGAAGCCATTCGAGAAATCCTGACGGGCATGAATCTCGATCAAATGGCCAAGGAGCTCAAGAAAGCAATCCGGGAAAGCCGCTCCAAGCAGAAAGTCAAACGGTATATCAAGCGCCTCAAGGTGGTAGATGATTTTCGGAACAGCTCGAACCGTCCGGAATGGATGATCATGGAAGCCTTGCCGGTCATTCCACCGGATTTGCGGCCTCTGGTCCCCCTGGATGGCGGCCGGTTTGCGACCTCGGATCTCAATGATCTCTATCGTAGAGTCATCAACCGCAACAACCGTCTCCGACGCCTGAAAGAAGTCCGCGCGCCGGAAGTCATCATCCGTAATGAAAAGCGGATGCTTCAAGAGGCGGTCGACGCCCTGCTCGACAATGGCCGTCGCGGACGGCCCGTCAAAGGTTCCAACAATCGGCCCCTCAAATCTCTTTCGGATATGTTGAAGGGAAAGCAGGGCCGATTCCGACAGAATCTCCTTGGGAAACGGGTGGACTATTCGGGTCGCAGCGTCATCGTGGTCGGTCCGGAATTGAAATACAACCAGTGCGGACTGCCGAAACAGATGGCCCTGGAGCTGTTTGAGCCGTTTATCATCCGTAAATTGGAGGAACTGGACGAGGTCACCACGATCCGAAGCGCCAAGCGCAAGATCGAACGCGGGGACCCGGAGGTCTATGATGTCCTGGAAGAAGTGATTCAAGACCATCCGGTTCTCCTGAACCGTGCTCCGACTCTGCACCGCATGGGCATCCAGGCCTTTCAGCCCATCCTGGTGGAAGGAAAAGCCATCCGCCTGCATCCGATGACCTGCACGGCCTTCAATGCCGACTTCGATGGCGACCAGATGGCCGTCCATGTGCCATTGTCTCAGGAAGCGCAGCAGGAATGCCGCCGCCTCATGCTGGCGAAGCACAACATTCTTTCGCCGGCACATGGTGGACCCATCTCTACTCCCACGCAGGACATTGTCCTCGGCTGCTATTTCCTCACCAAGATTCGTAAGCCGATCGACGGGGGGCCTCCGGGCCGGTTCTCGTCCACAACCGAGGCCGTAATCGCTTACGATCATGGCTGCCTGGGACTTCAGGATGAAATTGAGGTGCGGGTGGAAGGGCGGCTTACGCGCACCACGGTCGGACGTATTATCTTCAATGAATCCCTGCCGCCCGAGCTGCGGTTTGTCAATGATCTGATGGTCAAAAAAAATTTGGCGGCGTTGGTTTCCCGCTGTTACAACATTTATGGGAAAGACCGAACATCGCAGCTTCTGGATGATTTGAAAAACCTCGGATACTACTATGCCAAGATCGGGGGGATCTCGATCAGCCTGACGGATATGCGCGTACCTTCGGATAAGGAGACGCTGCTTGCGGCGGCTCGGAAGGATGTCGCCGAGACGATCCGTCAATATGATGAGGGCGTCATCACCGATATCGAACGATATAACAAGGTGATCGACCGGTGGATTGAAACTACCGAGGCCGTCGGGAGGGCCATGGAGAAAGAACTCCAGAGCGATCACAACGGATTCAACCCGATTTATATTATGTACCATTCCGGCGCTCGTGGTTCCGAGCAGCAGATTCGTCAGCTGGCCGGAATGCGCGGCCTGATGTCCAAGCCGATGAAAAAGCTCACCGGTGGAATGGGTGAAATCATCGAATCTCCCATCGAATCGAATTTCAAAGAGGGATTGACCGTTCTGGAGTACTTCATCTCCACCCACGGTGCACGAAAAGGTCTGGCCGATACGGCGCTGAAAACCGCCGAAGCCGGGTACCTGACTCGTCGCCTGGTCGATGTGGCCCAGGATGTGATTATCTCGGAAGACGACTGTGGAACCCTGTCAGGATTTGAGGTCTCCGCCATTCGGGAAGGAGACCGGACCATCGAATCCCTGGAAGACCGGGTCCTGGGACGTGTGGCTGCCGAGGATGTTCGAAATCCCCTGACCGGAGCGACTCTTGTTGAAACGGGTCAGGTGATCGACGAGGAGGCGGTCAGTGCGATGCGTCTCTGTGGCGTGGAGCATGTTCGTATCCGCTCCGTCATGTCGTGCGAGGCCTCTCGTGGAGCCTGTGCAAAATGCTACGGTTGGGATCTCTCCAAACGGGCGCCCGCAAGCATCGGGGAAGCTGTTGGAGTGATTGCCGCACAATCCATCGGTGAACCTGGTACCCAACTGACTCTCCGAACCTTCCACATCGGTGGAACCACCAGCCGCATCCTGGAACAGTCCGAAGTCCGTATTCGTCTTAACGACGACGGCATGGGCGGCCTGCGGGACGGCGAAATCGGCATTGTGAAATACGTTCAACTCCGGTATGTCGTCGACCGCGACGGACGCCAGCGGGTGGTAAATTCCGGTGCCCGGCCGTTGATTCTCCGATCGGGATTGCGGATACCCAAAGTCGATCCCCGACTGGAACGATCCGGGAAACGTACCGGAGTGCTCATCCTGGATGGCGACAATTTGCCGGTGGTCGATCTCAAGAACAATCGGCAGGTGGTTACCCGTGGTGGCGGAAGCCTCCAGCTCAAGGACAGTCGCGGCAAGGTCCTGGTGGAATATGTTTCGATCCCCGCCGGTGCGGAGCTGGAAACGCGGTTGGGAGAAAAGGTCAATCCGGGCGTGCTGCTCGCACGATGGGATCCCCTCCGTGTTCCCATCATTACCGAGCAAGCCGGGAAAATCGAGATCGACGGCATTGACCGGGCCTCCCTGGTCAAAGAACCGGAGACCGGTGAACCCATGATTCCCATCAACTGGACGGAGCCGGTCCGGCTCTCGATCGGAAAGGATAACGAGCGAGTCTCGTATGTCCTCATGCCGGGACATCGGCTTCTTCATGTTCATGGCAGTACTGTGAAAGTCGGGGATATGCTGGCTTACCTGCCGACTCCGATCATCGCACGCAGGGAAGGGAAACTGCGATACAGGGATATTGCCGAAGGAGAAACGATGCGTCGGATTCTCGATCCGGCCGCCGGAACTCTGCAATCCATTATCAAGGATCCCCCGTTTGGCAGAAATCCGCGCCTGACCCTGGTGGACCGCTTTGAGGAAATTGTCGAACAGCACAGTCTGCCGACCGGATCGTTGCTTGAGGTGGAGGATGGGCAGGATGTCCTCGGTGGCTTTATCCTGGCGCGAAGCGCTCAGATGGTTCAGCAATTCGGCGAACTGATCGGCGGAATTGCAGTGGGCGCAACGATTCTGCTCTCCGACGGCGAAGAGGTCGAACGAAGAGGAAAGAATATCTTTCGGTTCGACACCGACCGGATGGCCGAAGTCCTGGCCCGATGGGATCCGTACAATAAAACCGAAGTCTCCGCCATCGATGGAATCTGCGAATTCGACCAGATCATTGAAGGCGTCACAATGTTGCAACGGTCTTCGGAAGGCGGCGGTCCGTCCCAGATGATCATCATGGAACACCGGGAAGACAAACACCCCGCCGTGATCGTTCGTGGAAAAGACGGAGCCAGCGAATATCACGCATTGCCCTCCGGAGCGCATATTGTGGTTGAACACAATGCTCGGATTCAAGCCGGCGATGAACTGGCCCGTATCCCCAAGGAGACTTTCAAGTCGCGCGACGTGACCGGTGGGTTGCCACGGGTCGAGGAAATCTTTGAAGCCCGTCGTCCAAAACAGCGCGATCTGGCCATCATCACCAAGCTCGACGGGTGGGTGCATCTCCCCAAGCAGGAGGAAATCACCGAGGAGATCGAGCAGAAATTGGAGCGGAAACGGAGAAGAGGAACACGACTCATCCTCATTACGGATAAGGAAGGCGAAATCCTGACCGGTTATGAGGTGGAGGTCGGAAAACACGTCATTGTCCGAGACGGCGACTGGGTCTCGACCGGAACGAAACTGGTGGATGGCTCCATCGATCCTCACGAGTATCTCGAAGTGATGGGTGAAAAAGCCACCCAGGAATATCTGCTCAATGAGGTCCAGGAAGTGTATCGCTTGCAGGGTGTGCGAATTAACGATAAGCATATTGAAATCATCGTTCGTCAGATGATGCGCAAAGTGACGATCACCGACCCCGGCGATACTACGTACCTTCCGGATGACGATGTCGACCGGCTGGTTGTCTTGAGAGACAATGCGGAAGTCGTGTCAAAGGGCGGGAAACCCGCCCAATTCAAGCCTCGCCTCCTGGGAATCACCAAAGCCTCCCTGGGGACAGAATCGTTCATTTCCGCTGCCTCGTTCCAGGAAACCACTCGTGTTCTCACCCAGGCGGCCATCGCCGGTAAATTCGACTTCCTGATGGGCCTGAAAGAAAACGTCATTATGGGACACCTGATTCCGGCTGGGACCGGGTGGGAATACAATCGACGGCGGAGAGGGAGCGGGCGGAATGAATAACGAAGGAAACCGGACGGAAATGGGAAACTTAGTCCGGTTTCCTTGACAAAGACGTTTAAAATCTATATCTTAAAAGCCTGTGCCTGTGTTGTATTTCGACTCGGGTGGCAGGGAGGTAGACGGTTTGCATCGGGGCAAATGCCCTGTCTGCGATCTTCTCCGCGTTTCCTTGTCGGTGCACGCAACTCAGGACTTTCCAAGAAGTTACGTTTCTTCGCCTTCGGGCGGAGCGGAATGGGTGAATATTTGGAGGCTATGGAATGCCCACGATCAATCAGTTGATTAAGAAGGGACGCCAGCAGAAGCGAAAGAAGGTGAAGGCTCCTGCGCTGCATGCATGTCCGCAACGACGGGGCGTCTGCACCCGAGTCTGGACCATGAGCCCAAAGAAGCCGAACTCCGCTCTTCGGAAAGTGGCTCGTGTGCGTCTGACAAATGGAATGGAAGTTAATGCCTATATCCCCGGTGAGGGACATAATCTCCAGGAGCACTCCATTGTCCTGGTCCGTGGCGGAAGAGTGAAAGACCTGCCCAGTGTTCGCTATCACGTGGTGCGCGGCACTCGGGACGCCAGTGGCGTGGACCGACGACGACGGGGACGATCCAAGTACGGGGCCGGTCGGCCGAAGTGAGTGGTAACCAATGGGACGTAAGAAAAAAACCATAGAACGCGATATCGTGCCCGACGCCAGATTTGGCAGCAAACTCGTGGCCAAGTTCGTCAACAACCTCATGTTCCGGGGCAATAAGAGCGTTGCCGAACAACTCTTCTACAAAGCCATGGAACAGGTGGAGAAGAAGACGGGGCAGGATCCCCTGACCGTATTCAAGAATGCCGTGGAAAATGTCAAACCGACCCTGGAAGTCCGATCCCGACGAGTTGGTGGCGCAACCTACCAGGTTCCGGTGGAAGTGCGTCCCAACCGCCGTCAAGCCCTCGCGTTCCGATGGCTCATCGCCGCGGCACGGGGGCGTTCCGAACGCGGGATGGCTTTCAAACTGGCGCAGGAACTGATCGACGCCGCCAACAACCAGGGTACCTCGATCAAAAAGAAACAGGATACCCATCGTATGGCGGAAGCCAACAAGGCCTTCGCCCATTATCGGTGGTAATTCGGACAATCTCCGCCCGTCTGTAATTCCGGCGGAGTGACCTTTTTGAATATGGCGCGAACAGCGCAGCGACCAAGCCGGCAGCTCCTACACTCACGGGCGGATGCCTTGGGATGGGTGGATTCTGTCGGTTGTTCTGTGAGCAAGAGAACAGGATTTCATGAGCGTGAGTACTACCATAGAACGAACAGAGAATGCGCTCGACGTGGTGCGCAATATCGGCGTGATGGCTCACATCGATGCCGGCAAGACCACCACCACCGAGCGGATTCTGTATTACACGGGGAGAACCCACAAGATCGGTGAAGTCCATGACGGCGCAGCCGAAATGGATTGGATGGCTCAGGAGAAAGAACGCGGCATTACCATCACCTCCGCCGCCACCTGCTGCAGCTGGCGCAATCATCACCTTAACCTCATCGATACCCCTGGTCATGTCGATTTCACGGTCGAAGTCGAGCGATCCCTGCGAGTACTCGATGGAGCGATTTGCGTTTTCTGTGCGGTCGGCGGTGTCGAGCCTCAATCCGAAACGGTCTGGCGTCAGGCGGACCGCTACCAGGTTCCGCGAATCGCTTTCATCAACAAGATGGATCGGATCGGTGCCAATTCCCTCCGCACCATCGAAATGATGCGAACCCGCCTTGGCGCGCACGTCCTCCCGATTCAATTGCCGATCGGAACCGAATTGACTTTCTGCGGGGTCGTGGATCTCGTTGAAATGAAAGCCAGAATCTGGCACGAGACGGCGGATGATTACGGAACCACGTTTGAAGACGGATCCATTCCGCTGGATATGTTAGATGCCGCGGAAGAGGCACGCATTCACCTGCTGGAGACCCTGGCGGTAACCGATGACGGATTCATGGAACGATATCTTGAGGGCCATCCGATTACCCCCGAGGACATTCGATCGGCTATCCGCTACGCAACCATTCATCTCGGTATGATCCCTGTCCTGTATGGTTCGGCCCTGAAGAACAAAGGCGTTCAGCTTCTTCTGGACGCCGTTGTGGATTACCTGCCTTCGCCGCTGAATGTCCCGCCCATGATCGGTGCGGATCCCCATTCCGGTGAAGAAATCCTTCGTGAAGCACGTGTCGACGCGCCGTTTACCGCGCTGGCCTTCAAAATCCAATCCGATCCACATGGCAAGTTGACATTCCTGCGAATCTATTCCGGCGGGATTCGCGCCGGTTCAGTTATTTTCAACGCGAAAAAGAAGAAACGAGAGAAGGTCGGGCGACTTCTCCGAATGCACGCCAACAAGCGGGAAGACATTAAAGAGGCCTGTGTCGGGGACATCATCTGTGCAATCGGTTTGTCCGGAACGACCACAGGCGATACGCTGTGCGATCCGGATTCCCCGATTCTTCTGGAGTCTCCCCAATTCCCGGACCCGGTCATTTCGGTTGCCATCGAACCCAAAAGCCGCTCCGATCAGGATCGCCTCGATGTCAGCCTGGCGAAATTGGCCGAAGAAGATCCCACATTCCAGGTCCGCACCGACCGGGAAACCGGCGAGACGATCATCTCCGGGATGGGGGAACTTCATCTGGAAATTATTGTCGATCGCCTGATCCGCGAGTTTAATGTCCACGCCAATATCGGGCGTCCGGAAGTGGCTTATCGGGAGACCATTCAGAAGAACACGACCGGGGAGGCGCGATTTGTGCGCCAGTCCGGAGGTCGGGGCCAATACGGACACGTGGTCATTGAGATTTTCCCCCGTCAACCGGGCGAAGGATTTTCATTTGAGGATTGCATTGTCGGGGGGGTCATCCCCACCGATTATATTCCGGCGGTGCGGAAAGGCATTCAGGAATCGTTGGCAACCGGGGCGCTGGCGGGATATCCCATCGTGGATATCGGCGTACGACTCGTTGATGGCTCATATCATCCGGTGGATTCCTCCGAAATGTCTTTCTCTATTGCGGGATCCCTGGCCTTAAAAGACGGTTTCCGGAGAGGAGATGCCGTCCTGCTGGAACCGATCATGGATGTCGAGGTCATTATCCCCGAAGAGAATATGGGGGATGTGATTGGTAATATCAATGCGCGCAGGGGAAAGGTAGTCTCCCTGGAACCCCGGATGAATCTGCAGGTGATCTCGGCGATGGTTCCGCTGGCGGAGATGTTTGGGTATGCAACCACATTGCGCTCGATGACCCAGGGAAGGGGCACATACAGTATGCAACTGGGACGTTACGAAAAAGTTCCGTCCAGTATTCAAGCCGAAATTGTGGCCAAATTCACCGGCATGGGTCGGTGAACCCAGGAAATGACGATACGCACAATAAAGGAAGAGGACGATGGCGAAGAAGAAATTTGAACGAACGAAGCCGCATGTGAATATCGGGACGATCGGACACGTGGACCACGGGAAGACGACGTTGACGGCGGCGATTACGATGCGATTGAGCCGGTTGGGTCTGGCAG
>JAKPYU010000760.1 GCA_029568995.1 Candidatus Omnitrophota bacterium
CCGAACGGCAGTTCGAGTACCGCTCCCTTCGTCTCTCGGATGGCACGGAGCGTGGCGTCATCGGCAACCTCAGTCTGCCCGGAATAAACGGTAGCGGATGCGAACGGCGGCAAAGCCTGCTCGAACCAGAATGCAGATCCCATCAACAGAAAGACTGCCGCTTGGAGAACAGGAGGCGGGACATGCGGGTGCTCCTCCCGAAGTCTGCCGACTACCCACCGCACACCCAGAACAGCCAATGGGGCAAGACAAATCACCGCCGGGTATAGAAACCGTGCGTACACTTTCATCTGACTCAATCCGGGGATAAACAGGCAGACAGACGCCGGAAGAGGAACCGGGAGGACTTTCATGCCCGCTTTCGCCACCGGCCCCAGGGCGAGCACCGCGTAGACCAATGCCACCCACACAAGAAGAGGCTGTTCTTCATGCTTTCGAATCCTTCGGACAATCTCAATCGCCGCGAGGATCAAAAAGGTGATCCCCGGATGAACGCGAAACTCCGGCAGCATCCAAAGCGGACTGAGCCAGGCAGGACGAACCAGGGAATCAACCGGCAGAGACCAGAAAACCTTGATTCCGAGCGGAATGTCATCCGGCGTTGCGGAGGGGCCGGGCAGGGGAACGCCGAGATATCCGGCCACAACCATCAGGATCAGGGCAAACGGAATCAGGGCTAATCCAAGGTCTCGTAAGGATCTCCGCTCATACGGAATCCCCAATAGCCGGGCAGCGCCATAGGCTCCGACCACTACTCCGTAATACCAGCAGGAGAAGGTCGTCAGAATCCAGATCACGCCACACAGCAGGGCCATTCCCGGAGTTCGTTTCTCTTTCAATCGGTCAAAGGCCCAGAAAGACAATGGTATTCCAGCGGTGGAAAACAGGTTGAGATGATCCAGATGTGCAAAACGATAGGCGCAACAGACCATGAAGAATCCTGCAAGCCACTGCTCGGCTGGGCGGTCCAGCCATCGCCGCGACCAGATCATTCCCCCCAGGCCGGTCAGAACGCTCCAGAGAAAGAACGCCGTGCCGTACGCAGCCTCCGGGCCGAAAAGA
>JAKPYU010000035.1 GCA_029568995.1 Candidatus Omnitrophota bacterium
ACATCCGCTCATTATCTGGCAGGGGCGGGTGATTCGAGAATCGGAGGCGGATCTGATCATCCATGACTGGAAAGAGCATGTCCCCGATGATCTGAAACCTTTCACGACTTTTCAGATCGAAGTACGCGACCTGGACCCGGAGCGGCGGTACAACACGTACCTTGTCCTGCTGGATGCCCTGCAAGAGGCCGGTGTTCCGGTGTGTCTCCAAGTCGTCGATCCCGATCCGGATTACACATATCCCCTGCGATACGTGGAAAAACTCCTGGACCGTTATGACTGCATTCGTGTGGTTCAGGCCGTCGAGAATCGCACGGAGTTCTATTCCCAGGTCCCCGAAGCGGCGGACCTGTCCACGCCGCCAGATTTGAGTTACATGGTCAAGCTCATCCGCATGGCCGCCGCACGCGGGCTGCCCACCAGTATGCAGCACCAGGCACTCCGCTGGCTTCATATCGGCACGGATGAACTGGCGCGGGAACTTCGCGAGACCCTCGCCACGTATCATGCTTATGTCCTCCCGGCAAACGAGCATATCGGCAATCAGCATTTCCCGCGCCAGACTTCGGTTTGGGGATTCTGGATGGCGGATGTGGTGGATAACTGGGGTGTGGAGCCACAGACATGGTGGTGGGAGAATGCGCATTTCATCAGGCCGGGTGTGTTCGGTCTCTCTCCGAAGAATTGGATGGAGGTATACCCCAAAGGGATCTATCGCCCCATGATTCTCCAGGCCGCCATGCTGGGTGCGACGGTTTATGGATTCGAGCCGAACTGGGATTTGTTTGAATACAATCGCCCCGATGTGTGGCATGAGGATATCCTGCCGACTCTGCGCGAGGTGATCCATCGCGGACTGATCAGTTCCAAGGAAGAGGTCTTGGCGAAGACCAAACTGGCGTACCAGGTTCCGATGTCGAAATCCATCGCGGACTTCCATCGCATTTCGCGGGATATGGACTGGATTGCGGATGAAGGATTGCTGGCCCGTGCCGCGTACGGGGTCTATGCGCGCGGTGTCCAGCATGAACTGATCCCGAATCGGAACCGTGCGTTTTTCATTCCCATTCTGCCGCTGAATGCGAAACCATCGGCGGTAGAGCGATTCGAGAAAGTGATCGGGCCGGGCGCGTGCAATTCCGTTGAGGAATACGAGCAGTTGATCGCCAAGCTGTTCCCGGAGCCGGATCGAGAATCCGCATACGTGCAACAGGTTGGGCGGTTTGTTCACGTTATGCAGACATACGAGAATCTGTACGAAGAACAGGGCTTCTCGATCAAGGTCCCGATAGCGGTTCGGAATGTGGAGATGAAACGCGCAAATGCGGACACTATCGAACTCAAATGGCCGCCGGTTCCAGGCGCGAAAGAGTACCAGGTCTGTCGCTGGGTGGATTCGCGTGTGAAACCGGAAGATGTCCCGGTCGGTTCTTCCTGGGCGCGGTGGGAGATCCTGGCTGAGGTTCCAGGACCGCACGCCAGCCTGAACGTCTCCGGTGACGCGATTCTCGGCGTGCGAGCGAAGACTGAGGAAACGGAGATTCTTGAGGGGACCGTCAATTTCCTGGATTGTCTTGTATTCGATATGACCTGCTCCCGGATTGCGGAGATTCTCGAAATCGGGGTGGACAGCGCCACAGCCGCAAGCCGCCCTCGGCAATTTGTGGATAACAGGCCAAAGACCCAGGAATGGTTCGATCTGGGAGTTGGATTGCCTCAGTCGCATCGCGCTGTTGCGGATGAGGCCAAAGCGGCTCTCCGCGCGTTTATTTCGGCTTATGAGAAAGAAGATATTTCAGCCCTGGCGAAGTTCTATTCCGACGAGTATCGCGATCCAAACGGTTATGATCGGGATTATGCGCTTCGCGCCTGGCTGTGGTGGTTTCAACGAACGCAGTTTCCGTATTGCACGGCGACGATCCACGAGTGGGATACCTCAAACTACGAGCGGAATGGCCTTGTGCGGATGAAACTGATCGGATTCTGGCGGGGGATCCTGATGTGGGATGAGCCGTGGGGATATGACGGCTGTGCGCGGATTCCGCGTCATGAGACCTGCGATGTCTGGTGGACCTGGAAGAAAACGGACCAGGGATGGAAGATCCTCACAACCGATCCTGCCTGTCCGAATTTCGGCGAAATGCTCTGGAACTCACGAGACCACACATACCCGACGAAAATGGACGATTTCCGGGACGGGATGAAGATGTGGTAAGCAAGCGCCTGTTTCATTTCGCCCTCTCCCTCCGGGAGAGGGTTGGGGTGAGGGAAAGTCATGAGGAATCCGCCGCTTTCTCCAGAACGTAAATCGCACTGCCGGGATCTACGACGCAATCAAACAGAGGCGGAAAAAGCGCTTTGGCGAATCCTGCAAAATCGTGAATTCGCGGGAATCAAGTTCCGCAGACAACACCCGATCTGGCCGTATATCGCTGATTTCTATTGTCACGAAGCCCGACTGGTCATCGAGCTGGATGGCGGCCAACATTCGGAGACAGAACAGCACGAATATGACGAAGCACGAACTGAGTGCATGATGAGTGCCGGGATTCAAGAATTGCGTTTCTGGAACAATGAGGTTCTACAGAACAGAGATGGCGTGTTGGAGATGATCCGGCAGACCCTCACCCCAACCCTCTCCCGGAGGGAGAGGGAGAAGAGACGGTCTCCCGGAGGATGAGGGAGGAGCATTGGGGTAAGGGGGCTGCTTCCCCGGCTTGCGGTGGAAGGTTCTTACGAAGCAAAGCACCTCATAATACCACTCTAGTAGCCACGTGACGCAGGTTATACGATTCCGAATCAATCCTTTATGTGTGTGGTCAGAGGGCAAAGGCATGAAAATCAGAAATCAGATTTCCCTGATGACGGTTGGGATTGTGCTTTTGTCAACCGTTGTCTTCGTATCCGTCGCGGTCACCGCGATTCGCAGCCGCGCCACGACGGACATGCGTCAATACCGCGAAGAGGAATTGGAGAAGACGCGCAGAAAGTTAAAAACCCTGGTGGACACTGCCGTCGGGATTATCGACGCCAATTACCAGGACGCACACAACAAGGCCTTCCTGGAGAAATTCTATGGATACCGCATGAAGAATATCATCGACATTGTGGAATCCATTGTCCGCGCTAAGGCCGCACTGGTTGTGCAGGGGAATCTCACACTACCGGAAGCACAACAGCAGGCCTGTGAAGAGATCCGCAGTGTCACCTACGACAATCGCACCGGATACGTCTGGATCAATGACATGGGGCAGCCTTACCCCACAATGATCATGCACCCCACGATGCCCTCTCTTGAAGGAAAGATCCTTGACGACCCGCAATTCAACTGCGCCTTGGGACAGAATGAGAACCTCTTTCAGGCTTTTGTCGAGGTGTGCGCGAGTTCGGGCGGCGGATTTGTCGATTATCGCTGGCCGAAACCGACCGAAAAGGGCTTGATCCCCGACGCGCCGAAACTGTCCTACGTCCGCCTGTTCTCTCAGTGGGGATGGATTCTGGGAACCGGCATCTACATCGACGACGCGATGGTTGACGCGGTGGAGAAGAGCAAATCCGACGTTCGAAGCATGAGATACGATGATGGCACCGGATATCTCTGGATCAATGATATGGGACGCCCGTACCCCATGATGGTGATGCACCCAACTATGCCCTCTCTCGAAGGGCAGGTGATGGATAATCCCGAATACAACAATTGTGCGTTCGGGAAAAGCCAGAATCTGTTTCAGGCGTTTGTAGATGTCTGCACCAAGAATGGCGACGGATTTGTAGACTATTCCTGGCCGAAACCCACTAAAAGAGGATTGAGCGAACCGGCCGCGAAACTCTCTTACGTGCGTTTGTATGAACCACTCGGATGGGTGATCGGCACCGGCGTGTACATCGACAATATCGAAACGGAGATCGAGCAGAGACTCTCCGTCATGAACAAGCATATTAACCGCCTGGTTCTGACGATTGTATTGACTTCTGTCCTGATCGTTCTTGCCGCAATCGGATTGTCTTTTGCTGCAGCGGGAACGCTCACGCGACCCATCCGACAGTTGATTATTTCCATGAAAGAGATTCAGGAAGAGGGATTGACTCTGAAACGTGTGAAGCTGCGCGGCTCGGAAGAGATCGAGAAACTCGGAACGATTTTCAACCAGATGGTCGAGGCCATCATGGATGGGGTGACGCGCCTTGCCGAAAGCACTACCGATAAGGAGCGGATTGAGAGCGAATTGCGCATTGCGCGCGAAATCCAGATGGGGATTCTTCCGCGCCTTTTCCCGGCATTTCCGGAGCGATCGGAATTTGACATTCATGCAGAGATCGACCCCGCAAAAGAGGTTGGCGGCGATTTATACGACTTCTTTTTCATTGATGAGGATTCATTCTGTTTCCTGGTGGGAGATGTTTCGGGCAAGGGAGTCCCGGCAGCGTTTTTTATGGCGGTCACCAAGACCCTGATTAAGGCCGTTACGGAAGGACGTCAGACCATCGGCGAAATCATTACCAAAGTGAACCATGATATGAGCTTTGACAACAAGTCCGGGATGTTTGTGACCCTGTTCTGCGCGGTGCTGAATGTGAAAACAGGCGAGGTGCACTATACCAACGCCGGGCACAATCCGCCGATTGTGATTCGAAAAGGCGAAAAACCATTCTTTCTCACGGGGCACGGCCCGGCCCAACTTGTAGCCGGATTCATGGATGATCTGGTATATCGGACGGATACGTTACATCTCTCGCCGGGTGAGACACTGTTTATGTACACCGATGGAGTTACGGAAGCGATGAATCCCGAAAATGAACTCTATTCCGACGAGAGACTCCTGGCGGAACTCTCAGGCATTGAGGATCTGTCCGCGAAATCGCCGGAAGACCTGATTCGAACCACATTCCGGAGTGTCAGGAAGTTCGCCGGTGGGGCGGAACAATCGGACGATATCACCATGCTTGCGCTGCGGTTTCGTGGCGACACGACTACGTGAGACGGAAATAAGCGCGCATCCGGTTCACCATTCTGAGCGCTTCGCTGCGGGCCGCTTCTGCAAAGTCTTTCCCTTTTGAAGCGAACAGCACAGAACGCGATATATTGATGATGATATTGCCGTCGAGAGATGCCTGACCTTGCCGCAGGGTTTCCTCCAGGTCGCCGCCCTGTGCGCCGATTCCCGGACAGAGAATCGGAATTTCGGGACCGAGAATGCCCCGGATATCACCCAATTCTTCCGGGGCTGTTGCGCCCACGACTGCGCACAGGTTTTTCGCCGTATCCCAGTCGCGGATTCTCCGGGCTACCCATTGATACATCGTCTCCGTGGTTCCGTCCTCTTTGCGGATTGTTTTTGTTTGAAGATCGACTCGTGAAGGATTGGATGTATAACACAGCACAAAAATCCCGGCATCGGGGTAATCGCGGAATGGCGCGATGGCGTCCTCTCCCATGTACGGATTCACAGTGACCGCGCTGAACGACATCGTTTCAAGAAATGCCTTCGCGTACTGCCGGGCTGTGTTGCCGATATCTCCCCGCTTGCCGTCAGCGATTGCCGGGATGCCGAGCGAATGAAGATATCGCGCGGTCTGTTCCAGCGCTGCAAATCCCTCCGCTCCCCGACTTTCGTAGAATGCGGTGTTTGGTTTGTAGCAGACCGTGAGATCCTTCGTGGCGTCAATGAT
>JAKPYU010000043.1 GCA_029568995.1 Candidatus Omnitrophota bacterium
TGGCGGCTTACGCCCCGGATCAGTGGAACAGTGTAACAGTAGCCCAGTTTTTCATTGCGGCCTGGCACAACGGAAGCCGAGGTAGGCGACGTCGACCGACGGGTGGTCGTAGTTGCGATGGGACGCGCGGAGGGCGTGGTCGAAGGTGGCGAAGCTACCGCCGCGTATGACCCGGGTCGAGCCGCTAACCGGACCGGTCGGGTTGGACGCTGGACTATTGGTGTAATATCCAGAATCGTACCAGTCCGATACCCACTCCCATACGTTTCCTGCCATGTCGCACAATCCGTATGGACTGTCGCCGGCAGGGGACTTGCTGCAGACGTCAATCGTTCCGCCTTTTCCACATCCATCACTACCTTCATGCATCACAGCATAATCGCAAGTCACCGTTTCATTGCCATAGGGATATTTTCGTCCGTCGGTGCCACGCGCGGCCTTCTCCCATTCCGCTTCGGTCGGCAACCGCTTCCCCGCCCACGTGCAGTATTCACCCGCCTGCGTCCAGTTTACGCAGTTCACCGGATGATCCGTTTTTCCACTCACACCCCAGTTACAATAACTTGAATACGTCGAGGGCACCGTGCACGCTCCCGCCGTCACGCAGTCCGCGTAATCATCAACCGTCACTTCAGTCTTATCGATGTAATAACCGGACAACGTCACCTCGTGATACGGCGATTCATCTTCATCTGAATCACAATCATTGTCCACCGCCGAATTGCACCCCATCCAGAACGAACCCGCGGGGATCAATGCCATCCCACGAGAAACTACATTCTTCACACCGGAAACTACATTTTCAACGGCAGGCACCGCATTCTTCACGCACAAATTCGACATGCAGACCAAGCCTGCATTACAGGTCCCGTTCGGATAACATGCACCGCGCTCCGCTCCGACGCTGGTCGAAACTATTTTGCATCCTGGAAAAAATACCATAAGCGCCACAGCCCCCATGACCGCTGCCGAGGAACAAACAAACCAGTTTCCTTGAACGTACATTATGCTCACCACTTCGGGATTGAATCGCCTGCCAGAAATGTGCCAAGGATGAATTGTTCTGTCAACCAGTTATTGAGCTTTACAAATAATACTCTGACCGAAGAAAGTGAGGCCACGTGCCAGACATTCACCCACAATCTTCCACTTCAAGGTAATCCGGCGACAAAACGGGGACAACACCCGTCAGCCCCAGTCCTGACGCGGGGTCTTAACTTCCGGTTCAATGTGTAGGCGTTACGGCGCCGATTCACGATATTCAATAAAATCAGATACTTTTAACAGACGGTCAGACTGACGGCACGTCAACTTCCGTCCCAAAGCGACCCATTTCGACCCCAAACGGGGACAAATCTCCCGATCTGTTCATTGACAAAGGTGCGCCGGGTTCGATGACCGGAAAAGGTCTTCCGATTGGCAATTTGACCAGCCAGAATTTTGCGAACCTTTATCTGGGGGCTTTCGACCACTTCATGAAGGAGATCGCATGTGTTCCCGGTTATGTCAGGTACATGGACGACATCTTGATGTTCGACAATGATCGACGGCGTCTTCGTGACTAGGTGCTGGCCGCAGATTTGTATATGAAAAAAATTCGCCTGGAGTTGAAGGACGAAGTCTGTCGTCGTGGAAAGACAGCCGATGGTGTTGCGTTTCTCGGATTCAATATTTTTCCCAGGTTCATCAGGTTCGATCACCCCAGGCGACGCCGTTTCGCCCGGCGCGTGAAGGCGGTAACGAGAGGATTTGAAAATGGTGAAGTGTCATTTCAATACCTTCTGTCCTCAATGCAGAGTCTGATCGGGTGGGCGAGAATCGGGCAGACTGCCGCTTTCACCCGGTGTGTGTGCGCGCCTGACCACATTGATTCCCACGATGGCGAGACTGGACTTGAATCGGTGTTGGATACCGGCTAAATGATACCTGGCGGTCAATGACGAAACGGGCTCCAACCGGGTTAATCGTGGCGGTTCGTGGAACAACAACGCCAGGAACGTTCGCGCTGCCAATCGCAACAACAACGACCCCGGCAACCGCAACAACAAC
>JAKPYU010000063.1 GCA_029568995.1 Candidatus Omnitrophota bacterium
TCAAGATCCTCCCCATGATTAGGCCGCGCGGCTCGAATCAGCAGGATCTTCTGCTTCTCCAATTTCTCCGAGAGTTCCGGCCACATGCCCCGGAGAAGCTGGGTCAGGGTTGTGGTTCCGTGATAATTGCCTGTCAGGTCGCCGGCATCGTCTCCGATCACGACAAACACAGGAATGCGATCCGGATATCTTCGTCGAGGGCAACCAGGCTGAGGCCGATAGAAGCGGCTGAGGCACATTTTCAGCGCGGCTTCCACCGCAAGGCTTCCCGTTTCCAGATTCAGAACACGATTGAGGACGAACCGGTTCCTGGACTGGAGGACATCGTTCAGGCCGTCAATATCATCGGGGGCAATTCCGGCGGCGGTCCGGATCAGCTCCTGTTCCAAGAGGCGGGTGATATGCCCGCGCGTGTTGTTGTGGGTGGCGTTCGGAATCCCCAGGCTTCGGGCATGATCGAGCAACCGGTATCCGGGAAAGCCATGCCCAAGCGGTGCATGATAGTGCTCGCTCTTGGTGGTCAAGTACAGCCGGCCGTCTTCGCCGATCCGATAAAATCCCAGGCCGGAAAGCGGAGCGCCGGTTGTTTTCGTGTGCTGCTGAAATGCGGCGGTTCCGGCTCCGGCAGCGGAGCATTCCAGCGGTCGGGAGACTTTCTTCCCAACCCGGGGCAAGAATCGAACAAGGTCGCGATAGAAATCTTTCGGATAAAAAGAGATCTCTTTTCTGAGGCACCGCCGGATGGAGTCCTTGTCGAGGTCCGAGAAAAACGAGCAGGCTTTGCGCACGGCTTCCGCGTATTCCTGTCCCACAATGTCGAAAAGGTTCAACTTCACTTTCCGGAATTTGGTTCTTCGAGTGTTCACAAGAGTCTCCTTTGCGGGACATGTCCCGGGCGATTCGGAGAAAAGCGTCGAGATCGCGAGTGAGTATTAGAACCGGAGGGAGATCTTCCTGTCAAGCGGATGAGGCGGGGGGAGTCATGCGAAGACACCCTCACCTCCCGGAGGGAGAGGGAGAAGAAGCCAACAGGGGGTTCCAGCGTCCCGACAGGAAATCGAATGAACGAGAATGACAGTAAAGACATTTTGGTTATAGGACACCAGCATTCGGGATACTTCCCTCTTCCCATGGGGGATCTTGCCCTAATATAGCCGGATTCTGCCTCAGGTGGATTGAACCACAATAGATGTCATCCTCGCGTTCTCAATCACGATCTTGGAGAAAGGTTGCCGATATGAACCGTTTTTCGATTCCGATGTTGTTCTGTTTCATTGCGATCTCCGTGCCGTTCGCCTTTGGGCAGGAAGAATGGCGAATTGTTGCTTCGGATGAGAGCTGGCGGGAAGAAGGAATCAATCTCGCCTTTACGGACCTGGCGGAGCTGGGGAAGAGTCACGGAATCCGTTTCGAGAAAGCGAAGGAGCAGGATGCCGAATTCGCCAGGACCATCCTGGTCGGTGATGCCTCCCGAAATCGGCGCGTGGAGGCCCTTGCGAAAAAAGGCCTGATTTCGATGGATCCCAACATTCACCCGGAAGGGTATCGGATTGCGACCATCGAGAATGACGGCAAGAAGATCCTTGTGGTGGCGGGAGGTTCCATCCAAGGCGACATTTATGGACTGTATTGGATCTGGGATCGCCTGCGTGTGCTCGGCACAATCCCGGACTTGAATCTTGCGCGTGAGCCGGATTTGCAGATTCGGTATACCCGTCGTGTGGTCAACAACAAGGAGGATATTCGCCGTGCACTGCGATATGGATTGAATACGGTCTATGGTGAGAATCCATTGAGGCTGGTTCCCTGGAACGCGGAACCGGAACGGACGGAGAACGAGAAATTCCGCGAACAAACAAGGGAACTGGCGGCGTATGCTCATTCCGTTCATTTGAAAATCCTGGCAATGGGTACCGAGTTTACCTATCACCCCTCCATACTCCAGGAATTCGGAGCCACGCTTTCCCCCTCGGACCCGTGTTTCTGGAATGCCGTGCAGGCCAAGTTCCGTCGATTATTCCAGGCCATGCCTGAATTGGACGGTGTATGCAGCTTCACTGGGGAAGAACAATCCTACTGGGGAAATTATACGACTTTCGATCCGATGCACTTTGGAGAGAATTGCGATTGGAGCCTGGAGAAACGATATCGGACCTACGTGAAAATGGTAGCGAACGTCGTAGTGGGAGAATTCGACAAGCTGCTTTTTCAACGAACCTGGAATACCAACTGCTACGAACAGCAATCGCAGCCGGATATATATCGAAGAACCTTCACGGATGATGTCCCGATGAAGAATCTCTACCTGATTCCCAGTTTCACCCAGAATGACCGCTGGTGGTACCAGAGATACAACCCCACGGTGAATATCACTCCTCACAACATGATGGTGGTGCTTGAGACAATGGATTATCACGCTGGGGGGAATGTGTTTCCGACATTCCCCGGACCGTATTATCAGGGGGGTCTGCAAACCATGCTGGACGTGAAAGACAGCAATCTGAAAGGCGCAAGTTTCGATATGCCCGGCGAAGAAACCTGGAATACCGAAGGCTTGACCGCCTATACAGCGTCTCGCCTGGAATGGGATCATAATGAAGATGTCAGAATGATTGCCGAGGATTTCGCTTCGATCTATTTCGGGAGAGATGTGGCGAAGGAAATGGCGGACATCTGTCTGATGTCACCCGTGGCCTACAAATATGGACTGTATATCGAGCCGGTGGCGTATGGATTTTTCAATTCGCTGCCGCTCATTCGTGTGGGGATGTTTGTGGCTCCGGGATATCCGAGCATCGACGGCGGAAAAGAGCACGTCGAATTCCTGCGGAAGATCTATTTGAGCTGCAAACCCTGGATCGCGGAGACCTTGAGCGATTTGGATCATGGGTTGGAAACCGCGAAACAAATGCAGGAACGATATCGCGCGATTCAGCCCCGGGTTACGGATCGGGAATTTGCCGAGAATGTCGCCAATTCCCTTGAAATTACACGACTGTTGATTCTGACCAATAACCTCTATGTGAAGACCTTCTTCGCTTATTTTGGATATCGAGAGAATCCCATCGAGTCGAATCGAGTGAAATTGTCCGGGCTTTCTGTTCAACTGAAAAGTACGCTGGACCAATTCAAGAACACCCCCGGATTTCACTATCAGCTTTTCGGAATCGAGCAACTGCTGAAGAATGTGGGTGAAATGCTGGCGGATCGTGAGAAGGCCGAGACTCGTCTGGCAAAGGCACCTTCACGCCAGGAAATTGAAATTGCCGTCGCGGAGCAGCAGAAACGGTATGCGGAAGTACTGGAACAATATGCGGGTCAGGCAGTGCAGGTTCTCCACTTGGAGTCCCGTGTCGATGGGATGGATGTCTTAAGTATCCGTGGAAATACCATGGAGATCGAGCATTTGCTTTGGGACAACATGTATTTCAGCGATTCAAAAATTCTTAATCCGCTTCCGGTGGAACAGGTGACGGTGATTCCGAAGGACATTGAATCCCGCCCGATGCACCCCTTCATCCTGGAGCAGCCGTCCGAGAAGAACAACTTCACGGCGAAAGTGTATCTCAACGATATGCCCGGTGGGGCGGGATGGTGCAAATTCGATCTGTATTACATTCCCAAGCCACCGGAGGATCTGGGACTGAAGATCTCCTGGCAGGAATAGGGGAACGGGGTGGTGCTCTTCCCAGGAAGGCTTGCTTACAAGCGTCATTGTGAGCGAAGCGTGGCAATCTCGTAGCTAGACTGCACACAACCCTGAGATCGCCACGTCGCGACCCTCCGCAGACTCCGGGCCGCTCCTCCTAAGAAAGCTCGCCTGCAACCGTCACGCGGAGGAGTCTTGTGATATCCGGTCAACCCCCACCTAACCTCCCCCGATCTTCGGGGGAGGAACCTCTCCCCCAAAGTTTGGGGGAGACACAGAGGGGGTTGTCCGTATCTTGCACTCCTTCGCGCATGGTACAAAAGACCATGCTTTCTTTTTCCATATCACCGGCCCGGCCGGAGG
>JAKPYU010000074.1 GCA_029568995.1 Candidatus Omnitrophota bacterium
CGTGATTTGGATGAATCCGTCTTCGTCAATCCGCGCAATGTCGCCGGTGATATACCAGCCATCTTGAAACACCGCCGAGGTCTTCTCCGGCTGATTCAGATACCCCACCATGCGATTGGCCCCTTTGACCAGCAGCAATCCCTCTTCGCCCGGGGGAAGGGATTCGCCGGTTTCCGGATGAACGATCCTGGCACAGACTCCGGGAATCGGATGCCCCACCGTGCCGGGTTTCCATCCGGTCTGCGCAAGATGTTCGTCCTCAAAGTTGGGGACATTTACCGAGACCACGGGTGACATTTCCGTGCAGCCATAGCCCTCAAGAAGGTCGATGCCAATTTTCTCGCGGAATCCCGTGGCAACCGTTTCCCGCAACCGTTCCGCACCGGCGATGGTATACCGCATCATCGCAAAATCCTCTTTCGAGCATTTCCGAAGGTAAATCCCGTACAGGGTCGGTGTGGAGATCAGCACTGTTGCCGTGTATTTTCGCGCCAGATGGCCGATGATTCTTGCATCTCGCGGATCGGAATGGTAAACCGCCCGGAAACCATTCCAGATCGGGAACCACAGCGTTCCGGTCAGCCCGAATGCATGGAAGAACGGAAGAACGCCGAGAAGACAATCCGCCTTCCCGATCTGAAATACCTGGGAGAATCCCTCGATATTCGAAAGGATGTTGTGGTGGGACAGCATCACGCCTTTCGGTTCGCCGGTCGTACCGCTGGAGAAGAGGATCGTCGCCAAGTCGCGTGAGTTTCGTTTCCGTCCCCCAAAGAGCCAGTGAATCCAGCGGGTGGGACAGAGAAATGCGAGAAGCGCCGTTTGCAGTTTCTCGAAGGATGTCGTTTGTTTGAGAAGATCCTCCATGTAGATCGGTTCACCCGGAGGCTCGATTTTCGTTCTTTCAAGAAAGGCTTTCGATGTAAGTACGGTCTTGATCTCGCATTGATTCACAGCCGAGAGCATAGACTCGTGCCCGACGGCGAAATTCAAGTTCACGGGAATCTTCCCGGCGATGAGAGCGGCGATGTTCGCCAGTGCACCGCCCACGGAAGCAGGCAGGAGAATG
>JAKPYU010000081.1 GCA_029568995.1 Candidatus Omnitrophota bacterium
TGCCAATTGTATTGTTATTTCCCTCACCCCAACCCTCTCCCGGAGGGAGAGGGAGAAGAAGCCGTTGTGTTAGGGGGAATCAGCGATATTGCTCGCTTCCTTGAACGTAGCTTGGATTGGAATCCAGCAAGCGAATGCGGAAGCCTTTGTGTACCGATGCCTGTACGGTCCCGTAAGATGCGTAAATCCAACCGTCCGGTCCCACGTTGGATGCGGACTTCGGGCCGTAAAAACCGTGGGTTGGGACATCGCTGATCGGGACAGGCGGGAAAGTCAGCGCACGCCACCAGGCGTTTCCGAAATCGTTCGTAGCATATAGGCGCGGAGATTGCATCTGTCCGTTGCCCAGTGGTTCCATGCCATAGGGTAGATATTGGAAAAGAAGGACCTTCTGCCTTTCCAGAAAATGTCCCCAGAACCAGTTACCTTTATCCGCCCATGGAATGGGTGCGCCGGGTACATAATCCATTTGTGTTGAGGTCCAGAACGGCTCATTGCCATAAATGGCCTCTTTTCCTTTTTCCCACCGAATGACTTTTTTGAATGCTCGATTCGTGTCCTGCCCCAGGAACAGGTATTCGGGAGTGAAGGCAATAGTCGTGTATTGGGAGTCCACTCCCGTCTCCAATGTACGCCATGTGCCGGGATCGCCGTTCTCTCTTGAAACGACCAGCCTGCCGACGTTGCCATCGCCAAAAGTCGCGTAGATATGGCCGGTGAACGGATCAACACCGATGTAATGGACATGATTATTGGGCGTGTCGCGATTGGTGTTCGGATTGGAGTAGACGAGTTCGAAGGAGTCACCCGGTCGGTTCTTTCGGTTGCTTCGCCAGATATTGCCGGTAAACAGCGACGCGCTCTCGCCATCCCACTGAGATGTGTACTCGCCGATGAATACATTACTCTGAAAGTCTTCTGTCATTCGCCAGGCGGTTCCGGTGGGCCATTGAAACCGAAGGGCGGTTTGCCAGGTATGTCCGCCATCGCGGCTTTCCAGGACCTGGCCGTGAACATTGCGGGAAAGGACGGATTGTTGGGTAGTCCACGGGCTGAAGTAGAGAATGCCTGACGAATCCTGGAAAATGCCGAATACAGGGCCATACGGCGGCTGCCCGCCGGGCGGAGGATAGAGAATGCGCCAGGTTTTTGCATCGTCGGTACTCTCCAGCACATAGCCCTCTTCTGTCCCGATGAGAATCCTGGCGTGATTGAGGGAGAAAGGGTCCTGTGCAACATAGGCGCAGGACATCGTGAATGGGTAACCGCGTGGATTGGAGCGGAAATCCAGGTCCTCTACTTCGAATTCGTACCCCTCAACCGATGGGTCCAGAACCAGGGCATATCGGCCTCCGTTGGGGGACAGAGATGCAACGCCGATGCGATATTGGAACGAAGGATGCAGAACAATGTTCTGGAGACGTGCCACCTCGATTCCGGGCGCGGGTGACAACGCGCGGTCCACTTCCTGCCAGGGTTCTTCGGAAGCGAAAAGCAGACTGCGTTTTTCCAGGATCAAGACCGGCGCAGAAAGATACGGGGGCTGCGGGTCCTGGCGCTGGTAGATGTGGCCGTACAGAGCGATACTGATTTGTTTTTGAACAACGGTCTCACGGACGGGGTAATAGAGAATCTCATCCGCAGATTGCAGCATCGCAAGACGGATGTCGCCTGCGGTAATCTTGTCATTGTCCACAGGTTGCGAAGAAGAGTGGAGCGTGATCAAAAGAGACAAAAGAGTAATAAACGATGCGGCTCGATAGAAATCGAAAGATATGACGTTCACTCGTTCAATTCTTTCGGAGATCGCGAGAACTTGTCCAGCACCTGTTGGGGGGCCTCGCCGGGGATCATTTCGGGATGGGAGGTGATGGGCGCGCCCATTTCATCGCTGATGATCGTGGGAGAGATCATAATCACGAGTTCCGATTGCTGCAATTCCCTGCTGGTATGGCGGAAAGGACGTCCCAGTACGGGAATATCCCCCAGGAGTGGAACACGCCTTTTGGAATTCGTTTCCTGTGTGGAAACGACACCGCCAATGACTACCGTATCTCCATCACGAAGTGTGACAAACGACTCGACGGTACTGACATTGAGAGGCGGAACACCGCTGATTTGGTTCTGTTCGTAATTGATGCTGTCATTGCGGACCCGAATCACGAGACTGATCAGGGAATTGCTCAATACTCTAGGAGTCACACCCAGTTCCAGGGTGACCTGGCGATCCCGGAACGTGGCGTTGCCGTTGATATCCAGACCGGAAGGGATCTGGATTTCCTGCCCGGAAGAAATGAAGGCTTCCTTGTGATCCTGGGTGACGACACGCGGGCTGAAGAGAATCTGGGCATCACCGTCATCGATCAGGGCGGATAGAACAATATTGAAGTCGGTGAGTTGCCCGCTGACGTTAATATCCCGTCCGGAATCGCCGGAGAGGACATTGCCGGGATCGGTTCGGGTCCGGTTATTCTGGTAGTCGAATGTTCCCCCGGTGCGGATTTTGTACACGCCGCCCCAGTCGACACCCATCTCGCGGAGAGCGTCCGAGGAGACCTTTACGATCTCCGTTTGGATGAGGATTTGAGGAACAGGTTTATCCAATGCGGTTACGAGTTGAGCGGCGGCATCGAGGATTTTCGGGGAACCGGTAAGAATCAGCTGATTGCTTCGGACATCCATGGTCACCCGCAGATTTTCTTCACCGAAAGCAGTCTGAAGGACCTTATCGAGCGGCGGTTCCTCGCTCTCTTTGCGTTGGACCCCACCCCCCACGGAAGCCGCTGAGCCGGCGATTTGAGATCCGCCGATATTCGTTTCCCCGGAGCCGGAGGAAAAGCCGGAACTCAAGCCCCCCGATGAGGCTTGAGTAGAGAGCGTCGGCGATCCCAGGGGGATGAATTTCAGTTGGATCAGCCGGGTTTCCGTGGTTTCTTCCGGGGTGGGTTCCTGGGGTTTCGGGAAAACACGGGTCACACCGCCTTCCGTTTCGACCGACAGACCGGCGGTTTGCAGCAGGGATTGCCAAGCCTCCTGGAAGGGGACTTTCTGGAGCAATAGATCAACCACGCCGGTGACATTCTTATCGACGACCAGGCTCATATCGGTGCTCTTGGCCAGCAAGCGCAGGGCATCGGCAATATTGACCTGAGGCATATTCACGGAGACGGTATCCTCTGTGCTGTCGGACGGCATTTCAATCCGAACGTCTTCCGGCGGTTCGGTTTCTTGTGAGAATCCGGGCGGGCAGAGCAACCACAGACCCGCAAGAACGGCGAGAAACGCCCGCGTCTTTCCTGTTCCGAAACATGCAAATCCGATCATCGGTTCTCCGTGGCACTCTTGATTTCCGAATGTCCCAGCGTTTGTTTTACAACATCCGTTCCGTCGGACAGCGTTACTTCATCGAGCGTGATGGACATCACCGTGAATCCCTCCACGGTATCACTGACAGACACGATCCGGTCTGCGAACATCGCCAGTTCCCTGATACCATGCACGATCACAATGGCGCGAAGATCCTCCAGGACAGGGGGCAGAATCCTCTCCATGGAGGTTCGGACCTGAGTCGGTTGCCAAGGGGTCCGGATGCCGGTTCCCATGGGGGGGATCGGTTCTGAGATGTTCAACGATTGGGATGCCTCTGCGACCGGCGATGCGGATTCTTGCTTGGGACGATATGACTGGAATGGATTGCGATGCGGGCCGGGAACCGCAAGGGAGGCGGTCGCGGACTGCACATCCGGCGGAGCGATCTGAAGGACCAGGATAAAACAGAACAGAGTCATATCATTATCCTATTTCGGAACGGATTCCCGGTACAGTCTGAAGAAGAGCGAGCCGGAAATTGTGTCGCCGTCTTCGTCTTCCGCCGTAAGAATCCAGTGGCTGATGTTATGGCGACAGGGGCTTTCATCCAGCCTCCGAAGCAGAGCGATCATCTCCTGATAGGAGCCTTTCAGTTCCACCCGATAGAGATACTGTGCCAGCACTCCGCCGGAGGCGCCCTCTTGCAGCCGGAATTCCTGGAGCGGATTCCGGTCGGGGGACTCGCCGCGCAACACATCCAGAAGCATCTGTTCCCGACAGGCCAGCAGCAGGGCCATTCGTTGTTGACGAACCGCCTGAAGGCTTTTGTATTCCTCTTCGAACATCTTGATCTCTTTCCGGAGAGTTGGAATCTGTTCGATCATGGCGGATTGAGCCTGAATATCAGACTGAATTTCCTCAAGCGTTTGTTTCAGGGTTTTGGTTCGATTTGCCGATTGCACATTACCATAGTCCATGACGAAAAATCCGAACAATCCCAACATCAGGTATAGAATGAATTGAACCCGTTTCTCCGGAGCATCGCGGAACTGGCTGCGCAGAATTCCCATCAGATTCCTTCTCCTTCGGGCAGCGCGACGGTGACGGTCTCTGTCGGAAGATGGATGGTGACATCAAACTGGACAGTCGGCGGAAATCCTCCTCCGCGCTGAATCGAACCCAAGGTGACGGCGTTCTCGCCGTATTGATTCTGCAAATTCCGCAGAACAAATTCTTTCATCCCCTGTTCGGACTGCGCGGTTGCCTCCAGGAGCAGCTGGCGGTCTTCCACCTTGCATTCCAGGCTCTTCAGCCAAACCTGTTCCGGGATGGAAAGGGTGATCTGCTCGACTATCGGGCAGATATTCAGATCGGCCAGGAGATTGAGCGAGAAATTCTTGTCCATGTCCTCCTTGATTTTTTGCAGATCCAGCTTCAGGGCATTGCGCTGATTTGCCAGATCCTGGAACTGCTTTAGTTCCGGTTCCATGGCCTTCCTGCGGATTTCGGCAAGTCGGATTTGTTTTTCCAGATCCCCCAGGCCGATCCGGAGAATCCAGGCCAATCCCACCGAAGCGATCAGGACTATCGCCGCCAGGATTCCAAATCGTTTCCAGAACGAGTGAATCGGCGCTTTTTCGGCGGTTCCTTTGGCAGTCGGCAGGAGGTTGATCTGTCTCATCCGTTTTCTCCAAACCGCAGCGCCAATCCGGCGGCCACCGCCATTCGCGGGGAGGGAATCTGTTCCAATGCCTTCCGACTATCCGTTGTGTGCCGGAAGATCCGTTCCGGGAAGCAGTCCAGGATTTCGCAAGGAACACCGGACGCCCGTCCGAGATCGTCAGCCAGGCCGGGCTGCAAAGCGCCCCCGCCCGAAAGCATTACCCGGTCCACGTGGACGGAGGTGATATGGATCCGGCAATAGTCAACGGTTCGACGGAGTTCATATTCCAGTTCCGAAACGGAAACCCCCATGGAGGACTCGTCGAGGTCGCCCGGATGATGCTCCAGCGGAAAATGTCTTGAGAACAGGAGCAATCCCTCTTTGGCAATGACCATATTCACAGTTTTGTGTCCGATATCAATCCCGACAACCGTCTGCAGCGGAAATTCCGGGATGGACAGGCGGTAGATATTCATTAAGGCCATGGGGATCACGTCGATTGCGGCCACGTGGAAGTCGGCCCGGCGGAATTGCTCGACGAGGGTCTCCGCATCGGGGCGTCGGCAGGCAAACCCGACGATGCGATTCAATCCCTGCGACATGGGAACGGAAACGGTATAGTCGATACAGGCGTCCTCTACACCGTAATCCAGTTTTCGCACCATCTGGTAGCTGACCGTCCCGATCATGTCATCCGGCGGAAGCGGAGGAAGTGGGAAATATTGAATATCCACCCGATCCGGTGGAATGGCGACGGCAACCCGGTCCGGCAGATGGCGTGCCATGAGAGGAATGGCCTGAATTCGTTTTTCGATGCTGCTCAACCCCGGATCTTGAAGGCAGAGAATCTCCTGGATACGCGGCCCGGAGGATTCAAAGGAGAGCGCTACGGTTTTGATGGCCGTGGTTCCGATATCGATACCGGCGTTGCATTTGCGTCGTTTGAAGAAGGCCCACATATTCCGGTTCCGCCCCTTGCGGGCACAGTGCTGCCGATGTGAATCGGCATACGGATTCATCACCCTCTTATGGCGGGCAGTTCCATAGAAGCCTGAACCTGGTCCCGCTACAATCGTTCAAGAGCGTAACACAATGCGATTCGGCTCCAAAGTCTTTTGTGCCTTTGCGAAAAATTGTTTTGGTTGTGGTGAGATCTTCTGTGGCTGCGGCACGGATTTCCTAATTGTGTGCCTGCGGACCGGATAGAAGAAGAACACGAATGGCCGTTCAACCTGCCCCGAATCAACCCATCGGAGATCGCCTTTCCGCCCAGAAGCAAAGCGTTCTCTTTGCCGGGAATTCCACCGAAGACCTGCAGCAGGTCCGCTCCATTCTGGAGGAAATGGATCTGTTTCTCCGTGAGGAGCCGGATTTTCGCAAGGCGGAAGAGTATCTGCAAAGCGGTTGTTTCGATTTGATTTTGTTGGATATGGAATCCGTAGCGCAGGATTCGGCGGAGGTATGCGCCGGGTTGCTGAAGGCGGGGAGACAACGGTCGGTTCCTCTTCTTCTTGTGGCGGGAGAGAAGGATCCGACGCTTTTGATGGATGCCCTGCGTGCCGGGGCGGATGATTTTATTCGAAAGCCGGTCCAGGCATACGAGATCCTGGTTCGAGTTCGGTCGGCTTTATGCAGTCGTGCCTGGGAACGTCACGCCAAAAGATCACGGGACCGTGTGGCCATCATCGCGCAAATCGTGTTTGGGATGAACATGGGAATCGAACTGCAAGACGCGGTGGCTCCCGTTCTTCCGCAGATATCCGGCCTGCTGGGTGCGGATCTTGCGTTTTTGATTTCCATCGGTGGAGAAGGAACCGAAGTTGACCGAATTTATCCCGTACTTCAAGAGCCGGAAGACTATCTTGTCCCTGCAATCGAACCTCTGGTGGAAGAAACTCTGCTCAAGGGGGAAGCCAGTTTCTTTGTGGATGTCACGGAGCCGGAAGGCGAGACCGAATCGTCAGCCGTGTCTGAACCGTACCGATCCGGTATGGTGATTCCCGTTGTGGAACGGGAGGATATGATGGGGCTGTTATGCGTAGCTCGTCGGCTTCCGATTCCGTTCAGCCAACGCGATGTGGATTCGGTGTCGGTGATTTGTGACACGCTGGCGATTTCCGTAAGCCGTGCCCGGTGGTTCGGAGAGCTCGCGGAATCGCATCGGATTATCCGGCGTGAAATCGAGATGCTGGGTCATCTTCAGAAGCTGTTGCTGCCGCAGTCGCTTCCCAAGTATCCGGGGCTGAAATTCGAGGCGTTTTATCAACCGGCCCGGGAAGCGGGAGGGGATTATTACGATGTGATTCAGTTGACCGACAAGGACATTGCGATTGTCGTTGCCGATGTTTCCGGTCATGGAGCGCCCGCCGCCATGAACATGGGCATCGCCCGGTCGATCCTTCATACGGTGAGCCTCTCGCAGCAGATCTCTCCGAGTCAAACCATGTTCTTCCTGAACAAACTGTTGTGCCGTCTGTTGGGAGAGAATGCGCATATCACGATGTTTTACGGCGTACTGGACCTTCAGGCATGGACATTTCGCTGGACCAGCGCGGGGCATGTGCCAGGGATGATTTACCGGGCAGCCGAGCGGACCCCGGAGCCGATTGCGGCACAATCCAGCGGGCCGCCGCTTGGATGGTGGACAGACGCGGAGTTCGAAGAACAAGTCTCGGTGCTTCAAGAGAAGGATCTGGTGCTGTTGTATACCGACGGTCTGATCGAGGCAATGAATGAACGAAGGCGTCCATTCGAGATTGAGGGGATACGGAACGTGTTGGAAAAGCTGGGCGATGCGGATTTGAAGGGGGCCGTGGAATCCATCCTGACGGCGTTCCAGGAACATGTCGGAGAGGGAATCCTGGAAGACGATGTGACGCTGATCGGTTTTCAACGAAGCGGGGATTGAACTTGCTCGGCATTCTGCCGAATCGACCGCATTAACGTCGATTCTCCTCCAGAACCTCCCGGAGAATCGCGATCACATCTTCCACATCCCGGTCTGTCAGTTTTGCCGAAAGCGGCAGGGAAAAAGCGCGCTCGGAATAGTCGGTCGCATGGGGGAAATCCTCCGGCTTGAAACCGAACGTCTCCCGATAATACGAATGAAGATGAACGGCCCGATAATGGATGCCGGTGCCGATTCCCCGCTGATGCAGTTGCTCAACCACACCATCACGGCCGATTTTCATCTCATTGAGACGAAGTCGAACCACATACAGATGCCGCGCGTGAACGGTGTTCTCCTCGGGTGGGAGGGGGAGGTCCAGCGGTGCGGAAGCGAAGGCTTCATCATAGCGCCGCCAGATCTCCTCGCGTCGTTTGTGATACGCCTCAATCTTGCCCAATTGACGGATACCCAGGGCTGCCTGGAGATCCATCATGTTGTATTTGAATCCGGGAACCACGACTTCGTAGTGCTTGAATCCGTCATCGGAGAATCGTTTCCAGGCTCCCCGCGAGAGACCATGCAGGGCGAATCGTTCGATGGCTTCGCTCCAGTCTGCGCGATTCGTCGTGATCATGCCTCCCTCGCCGGTGGTGAGATTTTTTGTGACATAGAAGCTGAACACGGTCAGGTCGCCGATGGTTCCGATTTTGCGCCCGTGGTATTGGGCCTCGATGGCATGAGCGGCATCTTCGATCACCAGGAGATTGTGCCGTTCCGCGATCTCCAGAATCGGGTCCATAGGGCAGGGTCGTCCAGTGAGGTGAACAGGAACGATGGCCCGGGTTTGTGTCGTTATTTTCTCCGGGATTCTATCGGGATCGATGTTGAACGTGTCGGGATCGATATCCACGAAGACGGGTCTGCCGCCTGCGTGAAGGATTGCGTTGGCAGTGGCGGCGAAAGTGAGGGGTGTGGTGATCACCTCATCCCCCGGTTCCAACCCGGCCACGACCATGGCGAGATGCAGACCGGCGGTGCAGGAGCTGGTTGCACGGGCGAATCGGCAGCCGATGTACTGCCGAAACATCTCCTCGAAACGTGCGACTTTGGGACCTGTGGAAATCCAACCGGACCGAAGTGAATCCACCACTTCCGCGATTTCATCCTCTTCAATCCGAGGACTTCCAAACACCAGGTACGGCTCCCGTTTCATGCGATGATATCCCTGTCCGTTGTGTTACAATAAATCTATTGAGATTCCTCACATTCGTTCGGAATGACAAGGGGCCTGTCGTTACGACAGGGGCCTGTGATTGTGACAGGGGCCTGTCATTACGAGCGATTCCAGCAAAGGCAGTCTTGCATGGAAACGTAGCATAGATTACCGTGCGCGATACAATTGTCCAGCGCGTGCGTGTCTTTCGCGAATTGCAGCGTTCCGGTGAGGTTGAGTTTGTGAGTTCTGATGCGAAGTCTTTTCCAATCCGTCTCCAACTGAAAGGATGCCGTCCGGAAGTTCTAAAAGAACTGCCGGAGGTCTATCCCGATGTGTGGAAGTCGCTCTGCGACCTGGCGGGTCGGAGCCACATTTCCATCGACCTGAGCACCCGGACGATTCTGCAGGAGGGGCCAGGAGGATGGCATCCTCTCCGCAGCCCGGAAGTCGGCGAGCAGATTGTGAAAACGCTGGAGACGATCGCTCGGCTGCCGCACCGCGAGATGGCGGTGGAAGACGGCGATTTTGCGGTTATTATTCTCGCCGGGGGAACGGGCACTCGATTCGCCAACAGCACCTGTCAAAAAGTGCTATATCCGGTTTTGGGGATACCGGCCCTGGAACGGTCACTGGACACCTGCGCGAACGCCGGGGTCCGAACGACGGTGCTGGTTGTAGGATTCTATTGGCAGGAAGTGGTGGACTTTGTCGAGACGCGACGGGTGGGTTGTCACTATGTCTATCAACCCCAGCCGCTTGGCACGGGAGACGCGGCACGCCGGGCAACTTGGTTTCTTCGTCATCGGGGTTTCCAGGGAACCATCCTGCTGCTTGCCGGGGACAAGGTGCTTTCCCCCAATGCCATCCCCGCCATGATGGAAATCCATCGTTCCCAACGGTCCGATATGACACTGGCCGTTGCCGCCAAGAATGCATGGCCCAATTCGGGTCGAGTGGTTTTCGGCAAAGATCAGCAGGCGTTAACCATTATCGAGCGTCCCGATGTGATTCAGCGGCAGATGTTTCGACGTATCTATGAACTCGACGGGGAGACGGTTGAAACCGATGCGTTGCTCCATGAGTTCGTTCAAATGCAGCCCAGCGAGAAGAAATTGAAGAAGGGCCTGGGGCCGGACCTCTGGAAACGGCTCCATGACGGCCCTGTCTGCAAACGTGAGGACCTG
>JAKPYU010000095.1 GCA_029568995.1 Candidatus Omnitrophota bacterium
TCGAACCTCCAGCCTTCTGATCCAGAGTCAGACGTCTTAGCCATTCGACCACTCCCCAACGTTTATGGAAACGAGTTGATCAAAGCGGCAAAGTTCAAACTACCATTCTCGGTATTCCCCGTCAAGATATTCTAGGAAATTACACTAAATATAATTACCATTTTCATTTCTAAATAGCGCAATAAAATATCGGATATTGTCAATTATAGCGCATTATTCGATAGATACTTGACAAAATTTCACGCAAGAAATTTCCTGCTACCGATATCGGGAATTGAGGGATTTTTGGGAGGAATTGCGATTGTCGGAATTGCGCCATCCCTCTCATTTTCTCAAGTTTCTTGTTCTTGTTGCAGAAAATCCATAAACTCATGTTCAACAAGAAGAGAAGTATTTATACAGGAGAATCCGAGGATTATCTTGGATTCGTCAATAATTCACTGATTTTATTCATGTTACACTATATGCAATTTCCCCATATTTTTGCGGCTTCCGACACAGTCAGAGTCTTATATTCCCGCAGGAAATCCCGAATCTTGTTCTTCATGCCGGGAAGCCCCAAATGGTGGATAAGTGCTTGGCGGAATGGAAGTTGGATTCTCGGCGGCGTTGGATCCAGTTCCCATGGATGCAGATAAATCACGGGCGGCCAGCCCTCCGACAGGTATCGCCGCCTCGCCCACCGGCAATACCAGGCAGGAAGAATCCGAAGCGTTCCTCCCCCGCCCACTGGCAGTGTCCGTCCGGCAACCTCGATGGTTGCAGGCGGCCATTCCAGCACCTCCCCGATCCGGTATGGAAAACGCGGAGCGCCCCGTTCACCGTACAAGTAAGTGGCGTGCGGGTTGATCGAGGAATCGTTCCGGATACCCAGTCGCGACAGGATCTCGAACTGCCAGAGGTGGCTTCGTGACAGGGAGAATCCCGGTGCGCGATGGCTTTTCACATCGGTGATTCCCACTGCCTGCAAAGCCGAAAGGCTGCGTTCCAGCGTGGATTCGAATTCGCTCGCCGTCTGGTCATGAACAAATCGATGGTCATACAGGTGGGTTCCGATTTCATGCCCCTGTCGAGCGGTTTCCGCAACCAGGTCCGGGAACCGGTCGGCAATCCAGCCCAGAAAGAAGAATGTCGCTCGTGCATGGCATTCGGCGAACAGTTCCAGCGTTGCGGTCATGCCTTCCCGGATTCGGGAGGGATATTCTCCCCATTGCTCCACGGCAATCCCCTCCGGACTCATGAAATAGTCCTCGACGTCCACAGTCAAAACGATCGAGGGAAGATCGTCCGAGGGAATGGGAGAGGGACTCATGGCACGGTCATTCTCAACAAATCGGGATTCGGCCTTCAATTGATTCCATTTCCGTTTAGGCTACACTTTTCACAGAACCGATACGATGCCTCCAATCGATACCTTTCAAGAAGATGAAATCCTGGGGAAAGCCTACGACAGCCGTCTGATGAGGCGTCTGTTGACTTATCTCCGACCCTATCGGCGCATCGCTGTGGCCGCCGTGCTGCTTGTTCTTTTGTTCGCCGCCCTGGATCTTTATATCGTTTATCTTACCAAGATTATTATCGACCAGTATATCCAGCCGGATCATATTGCCGGGCTGTACCGGATCGCTGTGTGGTACCTGATTGTCCTGACGCTCTCGCTTTTTGTCCAGTATTTTGTGCTTTATCTTACCAGCGTGATGAGCCAACGCGCCATGTTTGATCTTCGGATGCAGATTTTCCGGACACTGGAGCGTTATTCTCTGCGGTTTTTCAACCGGAATCCGGTCGGCCGTCTGCTCACACGGATCACATCCGATGTGGAATCGCTGGACAATATGTTCTCCAACTGTGTTGTGTATGTATTCCAGGATGTGTTCTCGCTCATTGGTGCGATGGCGCTGCTGCTTTGGATCGACTGGGAATTGGCACTGGTTTCGTTCTCTGTGCTGCCGATGATTGTTTGGGCGTCGATTCGATTCAAACGCAAGGTGCGCGACTCATACCGCAAAGTCCGAATTTGTCTGGCGAAAATCAATGCCTTTCTACAGGAATGTATTCAGGGAATGACAACCATCCAGGTGTTTGCGCAGGAGAGACGCATGGCGCGGCAGTTCTCCGAGCGCAACCGGGACTACATCGACGCCCAGGTCGATACGGTGTTTCATTACTCGATCTTTTTTCCCATCGTTGAATTCCTGGGAAACCTGTCGCTGGCACTGATTCTCTGGTACGGGGCAAAGAAAGTGTTCCGCACCGCCGCATCGCCCGACCCTCTGACGTTGGGCACGGTATTCCTGTTTATCCAGGCGATGAGTCGGTTCTTCTCACCCGTGCGCGAACTGGCGGATAAATTCAATATCATGCAGGCGGCTATGGCCTCGTCCGAGCGGATATTTAAAATGCTCGATACGAACGATATCATCCCCGATCCCGCTTCCCCGGTGCGCCCGCAGACCTTTACCGGACTCGTTGAGTTTCGAAATGTCTGGTTTGCATATCAGGGCGAAGATTGGGTTCTGAAAGACGTGTCCTTTACCGTGCAACCGGGGCAGACGGTTGCGGTAGTCGGGGCGACCGGCGCGGGAAAAACTACAATTATTAACCTTCTTTTCCGGTTCTACGATCCGCAAAAGGGCGGGATTTACATTAACGGTATTGATATCCGTGAAATGGACCTGCAATTTCTGCGACGACAGATCGGCCTGGTATTGCAGGATGTGTTTCTTTTTTCCGGCGACATTGCCGGAAACATCCGTCTGGATCGCACGGAAATCACGGAGGAACAGATCCAGGCCGCGTGCGAAACGGTCCAGGCCGATCCGTTTATTCGGCGGCTGCCGGGCGAGTACAAGGAGCCGGTAAAGGAACGTGGAGCGACGTTATCGGT
>JAKPYU010000105.1 GCA_029568995.1 Candidatus Omnitrophota bacterium
AGGCGGCGTGATCGTACCAATCTACCCGGCGGTCTATGGCGGGCGGGCCATTTCCTTCGGATTTCAATACATCGGTGGAAACGATTTCACTGAACACTATCCGTTTCGCCTGAAGATGGCGCGAGCCTTTGTATTCGGTTCGCAGCTCGGTTGGGTCGGTGCCGGCGTACTTGATCCGAAACACAAAGAGGAAGCCGAGTTCCTGAAACGGCTATGCCAAGTCCGACACAGCGCCCGCGAAGCGCTTCAGTATGGTGAATTGCTTGCCCCCGTAATGCTGGAAAACGGCGGCACAGTAGCATGGAAATACAAGGACGGTGACAAGGAAATAGAATCTACCCAGCCAGCTGTGGTTGCATCCGCATGGCTCACACCCGAAGGGAAACGAATCCTTGCTCTTGCCAATGTCGCCGATGATGCAAGAACCGTCACGATAACTCTCGACAGTAGACATCTCGGAGGAAACATCCCGAAGACGGTCGCACTCCGAAAAATGCCCGCAGGCGAGACCATCCCGCTGAAAGGGAGTTCCGGCAAGTGGAGCGGGACTGTCACGCTCGATGCACGGGATGCGATGGTGTTGGAAATACAGTGATCGAGCCGGAACGAATTCAACTACTGAATGACAAGCCGCAAAGAGACGGCGAATATGTCCTCTATTGGATGCAGGCATCGCAGCGGGCCGAGTACAATCACGCCCTCGAATACGCAATTCAGGAGGCAAATCGCCTTCGGTTGCCGCTGGTAGCCGTGTTTGGGATCACAGAGAAATTCCCCGAAGCAAACGAGCGTCATTACGCCTTTATGCTGGAGGGCCTTCGTGAGACCCGGCAGGCGCTCCAAGAGCGCGGAATTCAGATGGTAGTTGTACGGCAGTCGCCGGAGAAGGCGGCCCTGGAACTCGCCGAGTCTGCTGCTCTGCTGGTTACGGATCGGGGATATCCACGAATCCAGAGAGCCTGGCGGGAGACAGCGGCGCGCCGGGCACGGTGTCCGGTCGTCCAGGTCGAATCGGATGCCGTCGTTCCCATCGAAGTGGTATCCAATAAGGAAGAGTATGCCGCCGCGACCCTACGTCCGAAGATTCTCAGGAGATTGAATGATTACCTCGCGCCCATGCGCAAAACGAACCTCCGACGGGACTCTCTCGGATTGCATTTCGACGGACTGGACCTGGAAGACCCGGATAAGATTCTGCGGTTGCTGCGAATCGACCGATCCGTTCCCCGGCAGGCATATTTTCTCGGGGGAACCTCTGAAGCAAAAAAGCATCTTCGGAAGTTCATCACCGAACAACTGGATGACTATGCGGAACGGCGAAACGATCCGAGTTTGGGAATTCAATCGAATTTAAGTCCGTATCTGCATTTCGGGCAGATATCGCCTCTCTACGTGGCTCTGCAGGTCCATGCCGCACAGGGAAAGAACAGGGCCGCCAAAGAGGCCTTTCTGGAAGAGTTGATTATTCGGCGCGAACTCAGCCTGAATTTCGTTTACTTTAATCCGGAATACGATTCATACCAGTGCATTCCGGCATGGGCAAGACAAACCCTATATGACCATCGAAGAGACCCGCGAGATTATCTCTACCACCGGGGACAATTCGAAACCGCTCAGACACACGATCCCTACTGGAACGCCGCGATGCTGGAAATGCGGATCACGGGCAAAATGGCGAACTACATGCGCATGTATTGGGCCAAGAAGATCCTGGAATGGAGTCCGTCACCGGAAGATGCGTACAGGAATATTCTCCATTTGGATAACAAGTATTTCCTTGACGGGAGAGATCCGAATTCGTTTGCAGGCGTGGCCTGGTGTTTTGGTAAACATGACCGGCCCTGGAGCGAAAGGGCGGTATTCGGGAAGGTGCGATATATGAATGATGGAGGGCTTCGCCGGAAGTTCGATATTGAGGGATATGTGAGGAAGGTGGGAGAGTTGGTGGTATCCGGAGGGCTATAAGAAGGGATCCTCACCCCGACCCTCTCCCGGAGCCAATGTCATTGGGCCAAGGAGTATGAAAGACCATGTTTCCATTGATGCCCTCACCCCAACCCTCTCCCGGAGGGAGAGGGAGAAGAGCGTTCTCCCAAAAGGAGAAGGGATGCCGATCGTCATTCCGGAGGAAGCCGGAATCCAGGTCGATTTAAACGTGGTTCCGCAGCTGCAATTCGATGGGGTGCGGGTAGAGGTAATACTGCTCCTTCAAATACGACTGCTCATATTTTCGGACGTAATGGTTCAATAACGTAATCGGAACAATCAACGGGACATAACCGTTTCTGTAGTGGTCGATGATCTCCAGTAGTTCTTGTTTCTCATCCGGGGTCAATTGTTGTTTGAAATATCCCATGGCATGTTGCAGGACATTGCAGTGCTTTTTAATGGTAGTTTTTCGCTGAAGCGATTCCATCAGCAGGTGTTGGTATTGACTGTGAAATTCGGCAGGTGGAATGGCTTTCCCTTGTGCAACCAGTTTTCCCATGGCGCGGTAATGCTCCGGGCTGTGGGAGAGGATCAGCAGCTTGTGCCTGGTATGAAACTCCACCATTTTCTGCATTGTCTTTCGAGAAGCGAGCAGGTCCCTCCATCGCTGAAAGACGAAGATCCGCTCGATGAAATTCTCCCGCAAAACGGGATCATGCAGGCGGCCTTCTTCTTCGACCGGAAGAAGAGGGAAATGCTGCATGAAAACTCGGGCGAAAATCCCGATGCCGTTTTTTCCCGGGACACCCTTCTCATTGTAAACCCGGACGCGCTCCATTCCACTGCTGGGGGAGTTGCTCTTGAAAACGAATCCACAGAGGTTCTCTGTCTCCAATTCACGGACTCTTCGGTCAGCCCACTGGACCATGCGGTCAGTGTGGTCGATTCCGGTCTGCGACGTCATCAAGCGCGGAGACTCGGGATCGCCGACAAGGCGCAACGCTTCCCGTGGGACAGAGAATCCGCACTCCACCTCGGGACAGACGGGAACATATTCGACGAAATTGCCGAGCGTATCGGTCAAAAAGCGGTCCAGCTTATGCCCACCATCATAGCGGACCTTTTCGCCCAGAAGGCAGGTACTGATCCCAAGTCGAATCTTCGTGAATTCCGCATATTTGGTCATGGACTTTTCCCGTTTCCGCGAAGATAATAATGTCTGAGACAGATGTCACCTCTTAATAATACACGAAATTGCAGTCCGGTGCACGATACGATACAAAGATTGGAGAAGCATTATGGGCAGAGACACGCTGCATCCTAACGTCGCTATTTGCCTCGGCATGTTGTTTCTCGCCGTTTCGGTCAATGGGCAAGCAACGGAAGAATCCGGAACCATTGCGTTTTCGGTTCCCGTCGGTGTTCGGCAGTTGTTTCTGGACGATGTGGGCATTGCGAAAATGGAGAACGTCCGCCGCGTGCTTCATGAACCGGCGCGGTATGAGAACAATCCCGTCCTGGTTCCCGATACGGAATGGGAGGATCGCTGCCAGGTTTACGGCACGGCGTATTACGACGAACAGGCCGGACTGTTCAAGATGTGGTATCTCACACTGCCCAAGGATCGCGGTCTCAAACCGTTGAACATGGGAGATTATGAACGTGCGCCGCATACCACTCTCGCGGCCTACGCGGAATCGAAGGACGGAATTCACTGGGTCAAGCCGAAATTGGGGATCTTCCCGTACGACGGGAATAAGGAGAATAACCTGCTGGGAATGGGCAAATACAATTGCGAGGGTATTTCCGTGCTGCACGAGCCGCAGGACCCGGACCCAGAGCGAAGGTGGAAAGCCGTGTATTGGGATCACGGAACCGGAGGCTGGGAAGTGCGCAACGGCGGGCCGTATGCCATAGACGGACCGCTGGATGGGCTTTATGTCTCGTTTTCGGCGGACGGGATTCACTGGAATCCATACGAGGGGAATCCTGTTCTCAAGAGATACTGCGACACCAATCAAAACGTGGTGTTCGATCCGAAGTTGAAGAAGTATGTGATATTCAGCCGCCTGGGATTCGGCAGGAAAATCGCGCGGACGGAAAGTGAGGATTTTCTGCACTGGACCGAACCGGAATTGGTTGTTGAATGCGACGAACGCGATGGCCCTGGCACGCAGTTCTATGGAGCAGGCGTGGACCTGTACGAAGGGCTGTATATCGCGATGCTTTGGATGTATCGCGAAGGTGGAGATGGCAAGATTGACACACAGATTGCCGTGAGCCGCGATGGGTTCCATTGGACACGGGTCGCGGACCGGGCCGTCTGGCTTAAGCTGGGCGAGGATGACAGCTGGGAAGGCGGGATGGTGAGAAGTGTCGAGCGGATTATCAACCGGGGAGATCTGTTATATGTGTATTATTGCGGCGTTCACGGGGCGCACACCGGCCCGAATCGTCAGAAAGTAGAGCGCAAGTATCCCACCTGTATCGGCCTGGTCACGCTTCGGCGCGACGGATTTGTTTCGCTGAGAGCGGATGAACAGGAAGGGATCTTCCTGACCGATACTTTTCAGCTGCCCGAAGGCAAATTGCATTTGAATGCGGATGCCCAAAAAGGAAGCATCGTCGTGAGCCTGTGCGATGCGGAAGGGAATGCCCTATGTGGTCCATCGAAGCCAATTCAGGCAGATGTCTTGGATGGGAAAGTCCGATGGGAGAAGGCGATTCCGAAGGATCTTCGGGGCAAGAATGTCCGGCTGAAGTTTACGATGCAGAATGCGGATCTGTATTCGTATTGGTTTGAATGAAAAAAGGGCCTGGCGGGATGAACAATTCTGCCAGGCCCTTATCCACTCTCTATCGGTTCAAGTTATTTGGCGTCCGCTGTTACACACGGCCAATCATCCGTGCGGAACGGGGATGACGGAAGACCTGCCTTGTTGTAGAGATTGCAGTAATCCGGGTTATCCGCCCAGCCGTAGCGAACCGCAACCGGATTCGCGACGGCATCCGCCCACACCACAACTGTATCGCCGTCGATTTTCGCCTGAGCCGGAACGAATTGCTTGTCGGCTCCCGCGATGGTGAATCCTTTCAGATCGCCCGCATCGCCGCAGATCAGTCCGCCGCCGAGGTGATCGAAACTCACGCGGATTTTGCCTGCTTCTGTCACCATGGATTTGTACATCGGACCGGAGTAGACAACGTCCTGGCCATAGGTTACCCCCTCGGCTGCCAGAGCAAGCCGCCGCCCGACTTCCTGTTTGTTCTTCGGGTGAATGTCTTTCGGATTGCCGATGTCGATAATCACCGCCATGCCTGTCTTCGGAAGAGACAGCGCCATGTTCTGCGCCTCACGCAGTTCCGCCCAGGAGGTCGCAGGAGCATAGGTCTGGTCGAAATTCGCCAGTTGAACAAAGAAGAAAGAGAGATCCTCCAATTCCCAGTTCTTCCGCCAATCCTGAATCATGTCGGAGAAGAGTTTGCGATATTGATAAGCCCGCGCGGCGTTGGATTCGCCCTGATACCAGATCGCGCCTTGAACGGCAAACGGAATCAGCGGAGCGAGCATCCCGTTATACAGAACGGAAGGACGATTCGGATTTCGATACGGACTTCTCGGCGCTGCCGGCATATCGGGTAGCGGCGAGCCTTCCGCCAAGGTGTTCTTCAACTGCTCTTTCCAATCCGCATAGTCCATTTCATATTTGTCGAAATCTTTCTTGAATGTCTCGATCAGATCGGTGCCGCGCTTAAGAATCTCGCTGTAATCCGGGTCGGCTTTCAACGTGGAATCGCTGGTCCAGGCCTCGGCAAGTGTGCCGCCCCAGGAACTGTTGATCAATCCGATAGGCAGGTTGAGATCCTTCTGCAAATTGCGCCCGAAGAAATAGCCCGCTGCCGAGAAGTCCGCCACGGTTGCCGGGGAGCATTCGACCCAGCTCCCTTTGACATCGCATTGCGGCGCATCGGCGATGGTTCGTTCCGCTGTGAAAAGCCGGATATTCGGGTAATTCGCCTGAGCGATTTCCTGTTTCGCATTGTCCGATCCCCCCACCGACATTTGCATGTTCGATTGCCCGCTGCACACCCACACCTCACCGATCAGAATATTGTCAAGCGTGACCGTATTCTTGCCGGAGATGGTCATGGTGTGCGGACCGCCCGCTTTCACCGCCTTCAGATCCACCCGCCAATGCCCATCCGAATCCGTTGTGGCACTTTTCTTCTGCTTGGCAAATTGGACCGTCACCTGCTCACCGGGGTCTGCCCAGCCCCAGATCGGAAGGGGCTTGCCCTGCTGCAGAACCATGTCGTTTCCGATCACGGACGGCAGTTTGACATCCGCATACACACCGGACACCGCAACCGCCATACACACGATCAAATAAAGAACCTTGCGTTTACTCATCGCTGTTACCCCCGTTTGTTCTGGACGATTTTTCGCTGAACCTTGTCAGCTGTGCGGAAGAGTGTTGCAGGAAAAGGAGAGGTTTGTCGAGTGCAGTGGAAGCTTCCCAAAACAATTTGGATTCAAGGAAGCCGACCGGATTCCCTCGGCAACTCGTGGAGAAATCCCAGGATTTGCCTCAACAATGCTCGATCCACTGTGCCGTTTCCATACCCGCGCAGAAACGCAATCAGATCCCGTGTGGTGAGATTATGCTTGTCCAACCCCGCCATCCAGCCGAACCGATCCTCATAAGATTTGCACTCGAACAGAATGAAGGCATCCAGGTCGCTGGTCTCGAACAGCAGATTACCTCCCGCTACCGGCCTGCAGAACCACCGGCTCAGGTCTGCATTTCGGATGCCGATACCCAGCACATGGAGGCGATGAAGAAAGTCTCCCGCTTTGGAAAGAAGATCCCGGCGTGTGAATTGCGGATTGCGGATTGCCGATTGAGGATCGTGGATTGCGGATTGCGGATTGAAGAAAAAATGGACGGGAATCGGGTCTCCTTCCCGGTGAAAGCATAAGATTTCCTGCCCACGGAAGAGTCTTCTGCGGATAACGTAAGCCTCGATGCCCTGGGCCGTCGCCCCCGCCATTTCCAGGACGTTTGCGGTACGCCACCAGCGCTCCGCTTGCGACTCGCCGGAGCCTTTCGTATCGAAGATCAGCACATCCTCAGCGTTGCTCTGCAAGTCGATCTGCCGCCGGATACGCTCCGGGTCCGCTCGCTTGAGTTGAAAGACCCGGTATCCCCCATGACGGTAGCGAACGACCTGGTGGGATTCGCGGGTACAATTCCGATAGACCCGCTTGCACAGCGAGATACGATTCTCCCGGCCAACCTGCAACAGATCATCCAACCGGCCCGCACACCAATCCACCTGCTCCGCATAAGCGTTCAGAAACACCCGAATCTGAGATTCCCTTAAACCCGCGCGGACCATGTCGCTCAAAGGGTCTTTTAAGTCGCCCCTGTAAAGCCGATCCTCGCACTCAGACACCTGGCACGACTTGAACCAATCCACAACCAGGATCTCCTCCCCGGCGGAGTCGGAAACCAGGAGATTGTCAAAGGAAAGATCTCGGTGCAGCAGCCCCTTCCGGTGCATGGTCCCGATCAATATCCCCAGGTTCCGCAAAAAGGATTCGATCAGCGCCGGATTCCCCGCATTCTGAAAGATGAACCGTGCTGCATCGCGGCTGTGTCCGAGGAATCGGTTCACCAGAAGCGTCTCGAATGAACCGGCGAGGAGATTCGGAGCTGCCACCAGGTCGAATTCCAGGACGGGAATGCCGCATTCTCCAGCCCGCGTTGTTTTCTGCCATTCGACGGTGGCGTCATCGTTCCCGCTGAGGATATTGCGGATCTTCTTCCAGGAAGAAAAGCAGCGATACCCCCATTTCACCAGCCATGAAGGGTCATTCTCAGAGGGTGTGAATCGATAGACTCGTCGTGTCTTCCCGCAGCGGATTGCCGTCCAACGGGAATCGCCATCCGCGCCATCCCCGATATGCAGGATTTCCCGGAGAACGTCTTCCGGCAGACGATTAACTACAATCCGAAAACGATTCATGAAGTTTTTGTTGCCTTGATAAAAATGGATTTACCGCCAAAATTGATGGCGGCTCCGCGAGTAATTTGAATCTGATTCCGCCGAACCGATTTCTTGCTCTGCAGAAAGGAACCCAGATACGCCAGTATAGCCAATGGAAACAGCAGATAATGCCGAAACCGCCGGGCCTGCGCACGAACTTCCTCAATCCGGAATCCCGCCTGCTCCATCGCGTGATGGATCATCGGGTACAGAAGGGCTTGGCGGAAGTTGGCGCGGGCATCCTCGATGGTCTGAAGATGCGTCAACTCGATATTGGTCTCGGATAGAGACCCGGCAAACAGGAACTTAAGACGTTTCGCAATGTTGGCGTAGTTATTGACCGAAATCAGCAACACCCCGCCCGGTTTCAGAATCCGTGCGAATTCCCGAAGCGCCGTGCGATAATAGGCGATCCGATGGAGAGCGTTTGCACACACGACTACGTCAAAAAATGAGTCTTGATAGGGTAGCCGTTCGTTCAAGTCCGCGCATTCGAACGGAAGATCTACCTCCAGAAGGCCCGGATCGACATCCAGGCAATAGACATCGTATCCCAAGTCTTTCATGAAGGCCGCCAACGTCCCGCGACCCGCAGGCGCATCTAATGCACACCCTTTGGGCAGGATTTTCAATGCCTCAATGATCCGATCATGGGAACCTCGGCTGCCGATGATCTTGGGTACACTTTGGTCGGGAGATGGATGACTCATAAAATCTACTTCTTTCTGCGTGGATTCTTTACCGTGTCTCAAAGAGAATCAACTCCGAAGAGGCAATGGACTCCAGGCGGATGGAAATTCCTTTCTGGCGCAATTCCCACCCGCTGAGCATCAGGGTCTGCCCGGAGTTATCGAGAGTAACATGGTACGGTTTTCCCTTTTTCAACCCCCTGGGGATTAACGTATAGGTATCGGAATCGGTTTCTCCGATGCGGGCTACGAAAGCCCACGCTTTCGATCCCTCCGGGTCGGCATATTCGACGGCGAACCAGCCGCTGGAATCCACGCCGCCGCGCGAGGAGACCGGCGCATGATGGTACATCCTGCATTTCGGCAACAGGGGCTGTATGAAATTTCGATAAAGCCGGATATAGCGACGGTGGAGATCCAGGCGTTCGGGAGAGAGATCCGCCAGGCTCGGCGCGACCATGCCATTGAAAATGGCCGGTGTACACAAGGCAACCGTGGTGCGCAGGTTCGCCTCCAGGTTCCCCACACGGCCCCGTGTCGGCTGGCCGTAGGCTCCCGGAGTGATGACGAAAATCTCCGGCGGCAGGCCCAATGTCTGCCCACAGTAATTCTTTAATATGTTGGGGAACCAGAGGCCGTCGGTGAGGTAAGATTCGTGAAACCGTCCCGCTGTCCCCAGATCGTTTCGCGCACCGCCCGCCGCGCATTGTTGCAGTATCAAGTGTGGATATTTCTCATGGACTCGTTCCATCATGCCGTAAAACGCTTCGTAGTAGCGCCAGTAGTTGTTTTCCTCGAATCCATCGCGAAGTGTGGATGCGCCCTCGTTCGTATAGAGCGGATTGTAGTCCAGGCGAATCAGGTCCAGGTTATACTGCTCGATCAGGCGTGTCAGTTCGGACTCCACCCATGCGGCGGCTTCGGGAATGGAGAGATTGACTACGTTCTTGGGACCAAGCCAATCGGGATGCTCTTTGGCGACTCGGCTATCGGCGATATTGCCGCGCCCGCCTTCAATCTCGGCGTACAGGCCGAAGAGAAGCCCCTTATCGTGAACATACTGAATAACAGGTTCGAGACCGTTCGGGAATCGTGTCGGCGACGGCTGCCAATCGAGGGGCACATCCCACCACCCGGCATCCAGGGTAAAGAGTTCCGCGCCGATGGCAGCTGCAAGGTCGATGTTCTCTTTGGCAGTCTTCTCGCAGAGACCTGCCGGATTTTCCTTCAAGTAGCCCTGATCGGCGGGAACCAGATATTGAACGAGACAAGACAGGTCCTTTTCACGGTGAGGCAACACGGAAGCGCGCAGGTGGGAGTGCATGGCCTGGACGGTATCATCGAGACTGCCCGCGACAAGCCCCAAATGCACCGCCGGTGTACGAACCGTCTCCCCAGGCCGGATCACACGAAGCGGATTGTCCGCCACAGGACCGAGCTGAAACCGAACGAAGTCGATTCCGGGATCTTTTCGCCGTTCGTATTCAAATTCCATTTTCCAGTTGGCGGACCAGGCCAGATGCCCGATCAGGTACTCCCCCACGGCTCTGTTGCGAAGGATGAAGAATGGATCGTTGAATCCCTGTCCCTTGTCGCATTGAACGACGGTGGCTCCGGGAGGCAGTGTTTTCCAATCGAACCATCCCTCCAAGCCCCATTCGTCTTTTGTGAAATAGCCCAAGTCAAATGGGCCTTGTTCCCCGGGCGCGGAAAAATATCGGTAGTACGTATGCGCGAAGAGACGGCTGGACCAGGGGGAGACTCTGGTGATTGCATGGGATTTCTCGCCATTGTTGACGATCTCAAGCCAGCGGGTCAGGACGGGCGTCCCGTCCAGCAGTGTGTGCAATTCGACTGTGATGGGAACGGTCTCGTGCACAAGCTGGACAACGTAATGGCGACTGCCGTTTTCCGTGGCGGCAGCCTCAAATCCTTTGCCCCATTTCCAGCCCGCGGACAGGCACGTGCCGGTCGCTTCCGACGGATCGCCTGCAATTTCCAGCAGGAACGCATCATCCGACCAGCGATCATAGGTCCACTCGATTCGTCCATCCGCTGTCCAATAGCGTCCCAGCCATCGACCGTCGGTCAGACTTTCCACATAGATCGTTCTGCCGGACGTGAATCGAACCTGGTTTTCCGCCCCTTCCTGCAATGAGATATCCATATAACTGACGCACAGTCCATCCATTCCAGTCGATATGCAGAACAGGAATCCCAAGATGGAGAAAATGAATCGACCTCGCATTGCCCATTCCTCCTTGTGCCGGATCAGAATAGCCCCATCAAGATCGTCTCAAAAACCAGGAATTTGTCCACTCCTGTTCGCGGTGCGATTGGGGATTGAAAGATGGACATCCCTTTCCTTCCCGACAAAGACCGCCTTGGACTAGAATCCGAATACGGTCACCTCAACCGAACGCTTTCCGGCTGGAAAGGATGAACGATCAATGTCCCCAAAGTTCCATCGGAATCCCCCCCATCGAATCCAGACAGAATGCCTTGTCTGGGCCGCTATTTCACTCTTGATTCTGTTCACAGTCTGCCCGACAGCAATTGTCGGACAAGTTCAGCGGGGGGATGCGAACGGGGATGGGGTGATCGACGGTCGGGACGCGCTCACTGTCTTGCGTGTCACGGAGGGACTGGCTCCCGGTTCCGAAGACGTCACGACAAGAGGCGATGTATACCCGTATCCCGGAATCGGCGGCCAGATGCTGGGGGACGGTCGCCTGACACGTGAAGACGCAGACAAAATCCTACGGCATACCGTCGGGCTTCTTCCTGACGGAGAGCTCACGGGAGATTTCAGTGGCTCGATGCCCCGGATTGAGGATTTTGAACCACGCAGCGGTCCCATCGGAACCCGCGTGGAGATCATCGGGACGAACTTCCTCCCCGGCATTGCCTCGGACAATATGGTTCTGTTTGGAGATGTCCAGGCGCCGATTCTTGAGATCAGCGGAACGCGCATTCTTACGGAAGTCCCGGCGGGAGCCATCACCGCCCTGATCCGGGTGCGCACGCCCGGCGGGACCGCGATCAGCAACGGTGAGTTTGTTGTCACCTATCCGGTAAAAGGTTCCGTGACTCTGGACGGGGGTCTTAATCCGGCTGATTTCATTCTGACCAGCGGGTACGATGAGCTGGACGGGATTCCGATAAACGGGCAATTCGAGATTCAGGTCCCCCAGGGACGAGTCGCTCTTCTTGGCGCGGTTTCCAAGGGACCGTCGAACAACTCCTATCTGTCATTCCTGCTGCCGCCGAAACCCGGGCAGGAGGATCCGGAAGCCCCCACACACATCAACGCCTACACCACCGCCAAGGCCCTCGTACTGATGCATCCGTATTTCCTGACGGACGATCCGGCAATGGTTCGGTATCTCCATACGTTGATGGATGGTCTTCCGGAAATCATCGCCCTGGCACAGGCGATTGCCCAGCATTATCCCGGCGGAGCCGACGGTTTGAACTTTCCCGCTGTTGAGGCGGCCTGGTTACAGGCGGTCGTTGCCCTGTCTAATTCCCTTCCCGCTTCCCTTCTTTGTGCGATCTCTCCCGATGGCAGTTTGCAGCCCGCTAAAGCCTCGAAGACCGATCCTGTTCCCGGCGTTCCATCGCGCCCGCTGTCAAAACCTGATTCAGAACAGGTGTTTCACGCAAATCCGTCGGCGAATCTTGCATCCGTGCCCGATACCCACATTTACGGCATGGATCAGGACTTTGTTGAGGCAAACTACGATGACAAAGTCCACGGAGTATTGCCCGCCCTGTTCTCTATTGAACGTCCCCGCTGGGCAATCCCGATCAACATCATTACACCCGAGCGAATCACTTACAGCCCGGTTGACTGGGTAGTCGCCCTGTACCGCATCGATCCCGTGAGTATGCCCCGAGGAATCAATGAATCGTTCGTGAATTTGCGATGGCGCAAGTTGGAGACAACGGGATACAATGTCATCACGACCGCTCCCGCCAATCTCTGGACAGCCAAGATCGATATCCTCTACACATTGATCGACCAGGCCATCAACTCCATCCTCGAGACATTCTACCCATCCGGCAATACACTCCGATTCCAGGACACAAACGATGGCGTGTACATGCTGAGAGCATTCAGTGGAGCGGTCTATCATCCGACGCAAAAGGACGACTTCATCGGGATTGATAATATCGTGAACGGTCGAGACATGGAACTGACTGCCACGGCGATCAACATTGCACTCGCCGCCGTCGACCAATGGGACCTCTGCACCGGTGAATCCAAGCGCTGGGCCAGAGCGGGTATGAAAAAGGCCATCCAGAACTCAGTCCGCAAACTGTCACAGGAATTTGTGAGCGTCGACCGGTCCAGACTCACGGCGTACGATTGCGCCGCCATTCTTGGAAAGACCCTTGTTGAGGCCGGCAAGGGATTTGCGAGCGCCCTTCCCCAGGCCGGAGTCACCTACGCGCAAGAAAAAATGCTGGCCACGCTTGAATCCACAGCGACGCGTTTGAATACAGTGCTGAGCGCTCTCGACAAGATTTCCTCCGCCGGACGAGTCATGGAACGGCTGATCGGCCTTCTGGGATATATGGCGAATCCCCTCGCTTTTGAGTTGTCCGAAGGGCCATCCCCCCTGGAGTCAACCATCATTGTGATTGGAGATCCCTTCTCCCCGAAGGTGACTTCCATTGAACCGACCGAGGGGGGCGCGGACGCCATTGTGACATTGACGGGCGAACGATTCCAGCCCGATGTGGAAGACAACTATGTCTATTTTCAGGATCAATACGAGAACAGAACCGAGATTCCCGTGGTGGCGGTTCGAAACCGGACACAAATGGATATTCGTATCCCCTCAAACCTCACAAATAATACCATTTATCGAGTTTATGTAAGAACCTCCGCCGGAACGAATGATGTCCCGGCTCCGCGTCGATTTCTCTACAAACGAATCCCCCGATTGACCGGGATCACCCCACAGACCGGCTTTGCGCCAATAGCCGACGCTGCGAATCCGGTCAAATCCTATTCCGCATACGGCGGCACAAAAGTAACCTTGCAAGGGTATTCTTTCCTGCCTTTTCTCAACGATGAAGTTCACTTCGGAGATGCAACGGCTTCCATCGACTATGATTCCATAACCAATACACAAATCCCGGTTACCGTACCTGCGCTTTCGCCGGGAACCTATCCCGTTTATCTGCTCTCTCCGCAGAACAACAACGCAGAGACGGATCGGTTTGACTTCACGGTTCTGCCTGCTCCTGTTTTGACTAACATCGTTCCCTCCAGCGCCAAGATCGGTCAGCGCGTCACGGTATTCGGTCAGAATTTCGGCAACGAGACCCAGGCCATACTGATCCAGATCGGCCAGCCCCCCGAACACAGCTATGTCCGCGCCGACAGCGTTTCCGGTGCAACCGCCGTATTTCGAATGCCGACGATTGGAGCACCCAACGAGTCGATGCCCATCACCGTATGGACCCCCTCCGGGCAGAGCGAATCGCGGACCATTACCCGCGCTGCCGGAATCGGCGAGGCACGAACCGTGAACCTCCCCGAAGGCTGGTCCATTCAGGTCAATACGGAAATCACCGGCTACCTGCAAGACCGCCACATCAGCCTTGATGAGGCTGCCGCGTTCGGACGCGGTGAACTGGATCCCTTCTCCGCCGGTTGGGATGATACCAACATCATTGTGGAAACCCATTGGTATCCCCGAATCGATCCCACAACCGGGGACATTACCTCCTGGACAGAAGGAGCCACTCATCAGCGAACCGAACCCGCCGGTCCCGGGACCGAATCGACCTTCTATTATGGCCTGTACCATAACACCGACGGTACCATTTCCAGAGTCCCCGGCGGGGCCGAGAGCCGTGACAATGGCCCTGAGAACATGGAGGAAGGTGACTACATTACCGGTGTCTCACGCGATCGCGGCGGCGCCAATTTCGCGGATACGATCAGTGTTTCCTCCACTTTTACGCGCGTACTCCACACCTGGAACCTCACCCTCGGCAATGATGACGATCTCTATGTCGAGCAGGTCCATTTGGAGGCCGACGGCATGAATCTGCGCCACGGCTCCATTGTCTACGCCGCCACAATAACCGCCGACCCGCGTGTCTCCATCACCATCAGCGGCGACGACAACCTCCTCACGGCATCCTGCATAGACTTTCCCAGTCACGCGGTCCTGGTGCAGGGTGGTTTTCGCAATACCATTAACGTCAACATCTTTGACTGCCAGGGGACCGGGATCACCCTCCGGGGCGGCGGCGGGAATGAGGTTCAGATTTACCAAATCCAGCGATGTGCCGAATACGGAATTCGCGTCGAGCAGAGTGAGCTGAACACAATCTATCAACGCTATCATTCCTACGATTCCCAGGAACTCGACGGCATTGTTGCCTGCGACCAGGGCGCTGTTTTTCTGGACCGCGCACACGAGAACACTCTCACTATCCAGGCAAACGCCAATCTTGGCTTCGGCGTCGGCCTGTCCGGTTCTAACCTGAACAAGCTGAACCTGGAAGTGCGCAACACGCTCGGCGAGGCCCTTTTCCTCGACAATTCCTGCGAAAACGAGCTCCTATCCGGCGACTTCATCGATAATGCCCGTGGGATCGCCCTCCAGGGCGGTTCTCAATCCAATACCCTCACATCCGCCTGGATCCTCGGCACGCTCAATTCCGGTATCCTCATTGACGGCGAGGGTACATCGAAGAATGTCCTTAACCACTGTGATGTCAGCGGCGATGAGACCGGACGCACCATTGGCGGGAACGGAATCCTCATTCAGGGTGGCGCCCATCACAATCACATTAAGAACACCTCTGTTACGGGCTGCGAGGAGAACGGTGTTCGCATTACCGGAATTGGAACCGATTCCAATGTTATCGAAGATAGCTGGCTTGGCTGGCTCGGCGATGCGGAACAGGGCATATATGACACCAATGACGGCTGGGGAGTTCAGATTGCCGATCACGCATTCCAGAGCGACGTCAAATACTGCGTCTTCGGCGGCAACATGCTGGGTGGAATCTCCGTCTTGAATGTCGCACCCCCGGCAGGCATGGAGGAATTCTACTCCTTCGTTCTCCGCTATAACTCGATCGGCTTTACCGAGGTCGTTGTTACACTCCCAGGCCAAAGCGCATTCGATCCTTCCGACTATTATCTCAACTGGACAGGAGGTTCAGGGATCTCATTGAATCAGGCGAGAGGAGGCCTTTTGCTGGGCAATATGATTCACGCGCACAACCAGGGGATTCGACTGGAGAATACAACGGATAACGACATTGAGGAACAGCGGATCGATCACAGCATCACCGATGGAATCTGCGCAACCGCCTCCAACAGTGACTACATCGAATGGCCCCATATCGGATATCCTGCCGGTAACGGAATTCATCTCTCCGGCTGTGACGGGACCACACTCGTCGCGGGGTACGCGCAATCCGCCAGCCGCAATGGCGTGCTGATTGACTCCTCGACCGATATCCTTGTCCATGAAATGCAGATCGGACCCCGGAATGAAATGGGCGGTCTATCCATACTCTTCTCCCAGGACATCACGGTCGAGAACTGCAATAGCGTGCAGAATCTGAAGAACGGCTACGATGTCGTTCTTGATTCCTCCAACGTGACATTCAATTGCTCCCACGCCGACAGCAACGGACAGAACGGCTACTTTATTGCCGATTCCAGCAACGTCCGAATGTTCGGTGAACGACCGCGCGAAGGCTTGTGGGTGTTCAACAACGGAGAAGCCGGAATCGACGTCCTCAACGCACAGAACATCCACATCGGATACGACGGGAAAGGGGTGAATGTCAGCGGATATACAACGGCCGGGATCCTCATCGCGGGAAACGAGACGGACTCGGTACAGATCACATCCAGTATCGTTCCCAACAACGGGCAGATTCTCGGAGAATATGGAATCCACGTCCTTGGAGGCAAGAATATCACTATCGGCGGCCCGCTGGAGGTCCAGGGAAACAACATCGAACTCTGGAATCAAATCGGGATTCTGGTTGAGGGAGCCGACACAGGCGTCAGCATTACAAACAACCTGATCGGCGAGCCGGAAATCTGGGAAAGCGGAACCCGTGCCTACGGAAACAGGATCGGAATTCAGCTCAAGAATAATGTGCAGAAGGCCTTCATTTCTCGAAACATAATCAACGCCAATCAGGATTCCGGAATTGTCCTGAGCGATGGAGCACACAACAACACGATTCTCAGCAACCAGATTACCGAGAACGGCATGCATGGGATTCTCGTACAGGGTCCGAATACTGTCGGCAATGCAATTTCGCATAATGTCATCTCGCGCAATATCGGTAAAGGAATCCAACTGTCCGACGGCGGGAATCATGAGATCAAATCTCCTGTGATCACCGGCATCAGTTGGCATGAATACAATATCACGGGCATGTGCGACGATGCGCCCGAAGGCAGCATTGTCGAAGTGTACACCGATGATGATGACGAGGGTTACTCATTCGTCGGAAGATCGGAAGTATTCGGGAATAATTTCTATGTATCCGGCGAATTCTCTGAGGACAAGAACCTGCATGCGGTAGTCATTCATCCCAACGGCGATACTTCCGAGTTCGGACCGTGCGAACTGCAGGAACGTCGGCGCGGAGCCGGCAGCTTTGCGTTCGCATCCATGATGGGCGGAACACGCGACATCTTCATTCTTGCCTCCTCGCTGTATCCTCCCATTCGCCTCACAACGGACCCGGCTGACGATTTCGATCCCCAGTTGTCCGAGGATGGCCGACAGATTCTCTTTGTCTCGGACCGGTCAGGCAATGAGGACATCTGGCTCTATGATTCAGACACGGCCAGTGCCGGTCAGATTACGGATTCGTCTGCGGCGGATTACGATCCGTCCTGGCCCGGTGGAAGCGATCGGTTAGCCTTTGTGTCCGAGAGGGACGGTAATCCCGAGATTTATACAATGCCTGTTTCAGGCGGCGCGGGCGGAGGGAATGAAATCTCCTATTTCGGCGAATACTATGGCGGGTATTCTCTGTCAGCCCAGGGCAATGCGTTTGGGGTGCACTTTACGGCGGATTCCGGCAGGCTGGCGAGTATTTCATTTTACATTGCTCAGAATCCCGTTGCCTTCCATTGGAAAGTACTCACGTATAATACCCAACCGACTAATACCGTTCTGGCCGAAGGAGACACAACGCCGACGACAACGGGATGGTACACCATCAACACGGATAATCTTTCCGTCCCGACCGACTTTGCGGTGTGCATCTATTACTTAAGCCCTCTGTGGCCCGCATTGGGAACAGCGGCAGATGGCGTTGCCAATCGTTCATGGGAGTATAATCAGGCAACCGATACATGGGCGGAGACAACGCGACCCTTCCTGATCAAGGTACAGATGGGCGTTGGCGGACCGGTGAGGCTGACGAATGCACCCGGTGTGGACCGCTACCCGTGCTGGTCCCCCGACAAGTCGAGGATCGCGTTCGTTTCCGACCGTGGCGGCAACATGGATATCTGGACAATGAACGCCGACGGATCAAATCCCCAACGGCTGACCGACGGCGTCGGGCAAAACACAAAACCGGCATGGTCACCGGACGGACAGAGTATTGCTTTTGTGAGTACTCGTGATGGAAACGAGGAAATCTACATCTGCAATCTGTCGTCCGGACAAAGCACGCGCGTGACCGCTAGTCCCATGAATGATACCGATCCCGCATGGAACCATAGCGGAAATCAACTCCTGTTCGGTTCCAACCGCGAATCGGGTTACGAGATTTTTTCTCTATCGTTGTCGAGTGGAGATCCCACACGTCTGACCGTCATGGCGGGTGATTCGACACAGCCGGATGCCGGACCTGCCGGGCTGCCCAACGAAGGCCAATACCAGCTGCTCGCCGCGAGCCAATCGGTGTTCGCCAATCCGGGCCATACCATTGCCGCCGTCGGAGAGATCCAGGTCAGTCTCGGCACCGTGGATGTAAAACCGGGGGATGCGTTTACGCTGCCGGTTCATCTCGGCCTGGCGGATGGCCTTGGGAACTTCGCATTCGATCTCGCCTACGATCCAACCGGCCTTGAGTTACTTGAAGTGACTTCGGGTACTCTACCGGCGGATGCGCTATTGGCGATCAATCCGGAGACCTATCCGTCTCATCTTCAGCCGGTCCGCAGTAATTGGGTTCGTGCAACCGGCCTGACCGGCGATTCCGATCTGCTGTCGCTTCGGTTCCAGGTCAGTCCCCAGGCCGACAAAAGCGAATACAAGATTCTCTTCCAGAACGTTGCCGCCTACACCGTCAATTCGGAACCGGTATCCGCCAACATTGTGGATGGCGTGGTCCGGGTCGATATCGAAATTGTGCCCGTGGAGACGTGGATGCTGTATTAACGTTTAGTCCTCCCCCCTCTCTAAGTATGGAGGGGGGGGAGACGTTCCTCCCCCAAGCCTGGGGGAGGTCAGGTGGGGGTTGACCGGATAGCAGGAGGAGTCACCTTCCCCCGTCCGTGCTCGTCCGTGTCCGTCCGTGCCCCATCCGCCGTCATCGCGAGCGGCACTCCGGCGGAGCCGGTGATTGGGGTAAAGAAAGCATGGCCCACGCAGGGCCGCCGCCGACCCGTCATCGCGAGGAGCAGCCCGGAGTCCGCGAAGGGCTGCGACGTGGCAATCTCAGCCTTACAACGAGCGAGCTTTCTTGGGAGGAGCCGCTGTAGGGTGGGCTTAAGCCCGTCTGCGGGCTAGCCCACCAAAGATCGCCTGGCGGCGAATCGAAATCCACGAAAGTCTACTTCCGCTGTTTGGCTAGCCATTCATCCAGCGCGAATAGATGTTTTTCCGTGAACCATACCGGCACAAGAAGCAGAAGTAACAGGAAATCCCTGGCAAAAACGGCCCAGCCGACTCGCTCCGCATCCGAGGTCCCGAAACAGCCGCATTCGATATCCAGCCCCTGCGCAATCGCCCACAGGATCGCGCCAAGGAAAAGAAGGATCAGCGCGGTGGCGATGAGTCGGGAACCTCTTATCAGGAATCCCTCCAGGAGGCAAAAGCCCGCAACGATCTCAATCCCCGGCAGGATGACGGCAGCGGGATTAACCAGGTTTGTGGGCAACAGGCGGTAGTTCTCAATCACCCCCGCCATGGCGGACGGATCGCCGATCTTGCTCAGCCCGGCGTACAGGATCACGCCGCCGACAAGAAACCGCGCGCACAACGCCAACATGGGATTTCGTAAACAGTTCATCACGGCTCAGATGTCACTTTTCAACGGGATACCCGGCGGCCTGCCATTCCGTCCAGCCACCCGGAAATAGAACGAGATCTTTATGCCCGAAGGCCCGCAAGTGCACCAGCACATCCCGGCTTTCCTCGCAGGGGTCCCCCTGGCAATAGACAATCAGCGGCATTTCCGTCGGAAGAAAGCCGCTGTATTGCGGATAGATTTCGGCAAACTCTTTCGTGGGTATGTTGATTGCAGCGGGAATATGGCCCCCGTGGAATTCATTCGGATCGCGAGCGTCGACGAAGAGAGAGGACCCGTCATCAAAGCACTTTTTCACTTCAGGCAGGGCAATCTCGCGCCACTCACCCTTGTCGGAATCCCTGAGCGAGCGAAGCATGGGAATCGGTTCCCTGGAAAGGCCATTCGCCGCAATGCCGATCAGGCTGCCGAAAAGCACGAGCATTCCCGTTTGAACAAACAACGATTGTCCGGATCGCATGATAGGAGAGATTTTCTCACTTGCGGACCATGTAGGAATAGGGGATGGTGATGTGTGAGGCGGTGGGGTCGTCGAGCTCAAGGACCAGCTCGCCCAGAGTCGCGCTTCAGTCTTTCAATCAGAAGAGGATTAGGTTCCGCTCCCATTTCCCGTATGCGTTTCACAGTATCCCAGGCCTTGTCATATTCCTTCTTCTGCCAGAGAACGGCAGCAAGGTTGTGGTAAGCCTGAATAAAACTTCTGTCGAGCGAAATCGCCTTCTCGTACAATTCAACGGCCTTATCTAGATTGCCTTTTCTCTTATAGAGATAGCCGAGATTGACATATGAGGATATCGAATTCGGATCAATCTCAATTGCTTTCTCATATTCGCGAATTGCGGCATCCAACTCCCCTTTCTTCTCGTACATATTGCCAAGATTATCTCGAACCTGAACATCATTCGGATCGATCTCAAGAGCCTTCTGGTATGCAACGATGGCTTGATCGATCAGGCCCTTCCTCTCCATCATTACCCCTGCATTGAAATATGCGTCCCTTTGACTCTCTTCCGGCGTCTTTTGCCGAACTGTATCTGCAGCGACTCCTTGCAGATGCCCCTTCTTCTGCAAGGCACGGGACAAATTATCTTGGGCAGCAGGGTAACCAGGATCAATCTTAAGAGCCTTGCGGTAATGAACAATCGCCGCGTCGAGTTCGCTTCGCAACTCAAGAGCATATCCCAGGTTGTTGTGTGCCTCCGCGCTGTTCGCGTCACCATCGATCGCTCGCAGATATCCGGCGATTGCCTCATCAATCTCGCCCTTTTCATAGGCAATAACGGCCAGATTGAAATGAGCCTGAGAAGACTTTGGGTCCAAACCTAGGGCCTCCTGGAATTCTGCAATTGCCGACTCCGGGTCACCTTTCTTGCGAAATACAATTCCCAGTTGGTTGTGCGGTTCTGCCATGTCCGGGCGCAATTCGATAGCCTTCCGGCAGGATTCAACCGCCTGATCGAACGCTCGGATTTCGGCGAACGCATCTCCCAGCATCCAGTACGCTTCGATAAGGTCAGGCCATATTGCACTCGCCTTGTTTGATAACCTTATCACCTCGTCATACCGCCCCTCATTTCTGAAATTGGCTGCAATATTACTCAGAAGCATGGCGATGATCTGACGATTATCGACATTTTGAAATTGTCGATCCAGAAACCTGTTCTTCACATCGGATAGACTCTGGCGAATCGCTCCGTCTTTCGTTGTTTCGACATAGAGTATTGTAGTCCCATCGTCGTAGGCAACCATGCCGTGTCCTGTAGCATGGACCATCGAAAAAGGAAGCCCGATCTGCTGACCAATGGCGACATACAGAAGACTGAGAGGAAAACAGTTGCCAGCCCGTGGCTCAAATGGACAAAGGCAATGGAAGCCGATATCCCGAAATGCAGAAAAGTGCCCCACAGGCGGGAATCCCTTTTCCTCAAAGAGAAACCGTCCCAAAGCGCGAATCTTTGCCTCCGGCGTTTCAACCTGTATGACAGATGAAGATACCTCCTCCGCCAAGCGGTCGAGATTCTTCAGACATGCCGGAATGTCGATATTCGGATCGACAGATTTCGACATGGAAAGAGCCACTCGAATGATATCGATCTTCTCCGGTGGAAGGGCGAGAATGCTGTCCAGCGTTTCATCGCTCAGACAATTCTCATAGATGGTCACCTCATTCGCATTTGCCCATGACAGCCCCACGATTATAGAAATAGACAACATGAAAAATGCGGACAGATGAATATTTGCTTTCCTCATCATTGAATCCCTTCATTCATGAGCCCTGAAAACAATAGATATCATTATTGTCCAAAGAAGTCCGTTAAGGTGCAGTGAATTAGAAAAACCATTGCCGATTCTCCTTCGCTTACCATCTATCAAATTCGTCTTCCGCCATCTGCTGAATCTCTCCTGCAAGATCGAAACCAGGACCCAGATCGGACACCTTAATCTCAGAAGGACGTCGTGTGATAGACCCAGTCTCCTGGTATGAATCCTTCAATTTCTTGACCAGAACAAATGCCGCAGCCGTCTTGAATTGCTCGTGACATTCTTCTTCAGACATACCATGGGCCTGTGATGGAAAAGCGTCTCCACTTGAAATCAAATCAAGCAACAACTCTGGCGTGAGTACGATGGATCTACGCATTGCGATAATCATGTCATTGCCATTTACCAGAACACCACGCACTTCCGTGAGACTTGCTTCACTTCCGATCTCATGGACCGCAAACTCCCGCAGACATGCCGGGACATGAGGGACTTGGTCAAAACGTATGCAGTTGCTCAACACATATGCCAGAATTCTTCTCTGGTCAATCCTGCTCAAGAGATCGCGACAAAGATCACTGCAAACAAAATAGGCACGAAGACGACAAACAGTTCTTTCTTTTTCCGTGTCTTTCTTTTTATAATTCTCTGATTCGGCTGCAGTTTGAAAGACAATCTGAAACAGCGTCTCTACGTCCGCTTCGGGGATATCCAGGGGTCCCCATTCTCCCCTCCGCGTTCCATAAATCCCAAGCAACCTATCGGTTGCTCCCTTCCTTGTCCCTCGCTCACGGTTTGTCAGATCAGCGATGGCGACTCCCTGGACGCTTGTCACCTCCCCAATGGATCGAATGTGCGGCGCGCTGAGAAGATCTTGGCTAAGAAGCTGCGTATCGGGAGATCCTTCATCTCTGTTGCCACAAGCAAGGCATGACATTAATAGCACACCCGTTGTGCAAGCCAGAAGAGCGTTGCCTTTCCTACTCATGAACGACCGGTATCCTCTCTTAATCACAATCTTGATGGCGCATCGACATGCAAAGGAAGCGCACATCCGGTTAAAGGCTAAGAAAAAGTCTCTCATGAAATCAATGTCTTGTCAACTGACGAATTCAAGAGATACTGACCCCATGCTTTCCGCCAGAACCCATCCATTTGGGCGCTTTTGCTCGAACTCCGGGATCACCACACTTTCATCTCCTCCCATGTCCTGAAATCCCTCGCCACCTTCTCGCTGCGGTCGTTCATTCTCCTTCATCACCTGTGGCAACGACAAGACTTGCTCTTCCTGATCCCCAGCCGACCCAGAACGACTTTCACGGGCATCTTTGCATTCTGGGACCGTCAATTCAGCGATCATCATTGTCCCATGCACCGCAAAGCACATTCCAATTCAGGTATTCACAGCCCTTCACTGTGTCGATATAACGACAGTTGGGCAAGGCGTAGGATAACCACTATATCGGATTTCAATGTGTATGTGATTGCCCACAGTGTTGGAGATGGTTTGCCCGTTCTTCGTGACTCTTGCAGTTGTATAAATATCTATGTTATACCCAACTTGGTTTCTCGGCCGCAAATCGGGATGGCTGACAGTTCCATCGATACAAGAACTTGGCCCACCTGCATCGATAATGATGGCCGCAGAGGCCCCGCTATCATTGTAGTTTGTCACGGGGGCGCCCTCGACAGTCGTAACATATACAACTACGTCCATCACAAAGAGAAACTCATCATTTTCCCCAATTGCACTATCAAGAATTGTGCCTGAAAAGGCCATATTTCTCCCAGCTTTGATGGTTGTACTGGTGATTTCCAATATATCGCTGGACCCAGAGGGATTATATGCGATGCTGGCTGGGAGAGGTGTCGGCTGCCCGCCAGCCACTGCGATCATTGTGGATGTCGGGTGGCTATAGAAGAGGAAGATCAGCATGGCGACAGGAACCCAGGCCGAGAGGGCTGTCAAGGATATGAGTCGAGATGATGCCATGCCCTTCGGGTTGTCTTTTCCGCCATGTGAGGAGTCGAAAGAACGATTGAGATCTCTTTGTCGTTTCATTTTCACTTCTCCTTAATCAAGGTTAAAGTCGTGTTGAGGCAAACATTTCATTCATCGTCCGAAGATCTTGCTCTTCAGCTGCTGTGCATTCTGACGAAGGAAGCGTTCGGGGCCACGACCATAGGGTGCGGTACCGACCCGGTTGAACGATTCTTCCAGCAGGGTCAGCGCCTTCCCCCGATCTCGCCGCGCGTCCGCAATTTCAGCCAGTGCCACATATACAAACGGCGCAATACCGTCATAAGGAGCATTTTCCAGAACGTCATTCAACAACCGTTCCGCACCATCCCAATCCTTGTCATGCCACGAGATATAAAGGGCCAGTCCGAGCGCTGAATTCGCGCCCGCCATGGTACCGGGATAATAATCCTCCATAATCTCGATGCACAAACGTGTTGACTCTTCCCATTTCCCGGCAAACGCCACCGCCTTTTGATGATGATGCAGCAATCCGTGGAGTTCCCATTTTCGAAATTCGTCCTGGCTCACGTATTTGTCAGTCAAATAACCTTCGTCCATCAACATGGAGGTCAGTTCCAGCGCCTTCTGCGAATCCACGATGGCCTGTTCAACCGTACACATAAAGAACGACAATCGGCAAAGCGCCCGCCCCGGATTGTCGGAGTTCAAAGCAAGATATTCCCGCAGCTCGCCCCGCGCCGCGTCGAAATCCCGCCCTTCGAAGAATAGAACCGCCATGCGCAAAAAAGCAACATTCTTTCCTTCATCCGGTCCGGTGTATTTACCTGACTTGAGAAGTTCCTGCACTTTGTCCAGCGCGGCAAGCGCCTCGCCGTACCGATCATCGGCGGAAAGGCACACAACTTCCGCCAGAGGTTTCGCCAGGGGGCGAACCCCGGAATCGTTCAGCTGTGAATAGACTTCCTTGATTGCGGATGACTTCGGAAAAACTGCCCGCATAGCGCGAAGACTATCAAACATGCCAACAAAATCCCGCTCCTTTTCGTACTTGGCGGGATCATCCTGGGCTGATTCGGCCAGGCGCTTGTAGGTGTCAATGGCGACCTTGGCGTAATCCCCGGTTTCCCACAGGCTGTTATGGTAAAAATGCAACGCCTTTTCCTGCCCATCGGCGATGGCCTTCTCAAAGATTGCGTGGGCCTGCCCTTTTTCGCCAAGTCGCGCAAGCGTGCGCGCCTTCGCTAATTCCGCTCGTTGGAAAGTCTTTGACTTCTTGTCTGCCTTCGTGAGAACGTCTTCGATCACGGCCAGTTTGTCTTCGGGGTTGTTCCAGAACTGCGCCAGGTCCGTGACCGCCTCTGCGACCACGGCATCATCCGTCGAGTTCTGGATCGTAAGTACAGCACGATCAACACGTTCCGCGACGGGGAGACGCTTGCTCTCGAGGATGAACGCCTGTCCGCGTTCGGCGTCCGTTTGCGCCCAGGCAAACGGCACACACATCACACCGATCATTACCGCCCAGACCGCTCTGTTCATCATGTCCTCCTGATCCGGCAATAGCGTTGTACGTTCCCTATATCTGTAACCGGAACCATTACTCCGGAACATCTTCATCGCTGTGTGATGCGGTACACGACCATCATCGAACACAAGAGTAGCCAAGGAACGGATGGTTTGTCAATAGGGTTTTCGAAGAATTGTGTATTTTTTGTGAAAATAGTTGTGCACAATTTTTAAAGAATGAGATTCCTCACATTCGTTCGGAATGACAATCCGGTAACGCGCAGATATTTGCCTGTCATTTCGACCGAAGGGAGAAATCTCATCGCTACGTCGCGCAAGCATGAGATCGCCACGTCGCGGCCCTTCGCAGACTCCGGTCCGCTCCTCGCGATGACGGGACCGGGTGTCTTTTCTGCCAGGCAATGGGTAATCTCCGTAAAGGAAATTCAGTTGCACAACATTAGCCATTCTCCCTCACCCCAACCCTGTCCCGGTGGGAGAGGGAGAAATCTACCCGTCGGGCGGACAGCCGTCCGCCCCTACCTCTTGATCGCCTCCTGTTCCCAGAAGCGGATCTCCTCCTTCAATGCCTTGACTATATTCTCCGGGTTCGGATTGATTGTGCGTGAGGAAATTGTAATCGAGCATCGGAGATCCCGGTATGTATTCTTATGCCGGAAGGGTTTGGTGCGCACATTGGAGACATTCCAGGCCTTGGAACCGGCGGCCTTTTTCAGCCATTCCCGGAATGTCCGAACTGTCATGTTACTCTTCGTGTATACCTGCCAGGCATGGAGCATTTCCTCCTTTTCCTTGAAGGATGTGACGATATCATAGAGTATCGCCTTGGGGGTGTCGGACGTCCGACACTCCTCTTTCACCGCCTCCGGGAGACGATCCAGTGCAAGAAATTCGTTCACGGAAATGCGCGAGATTCCGGCAATTTCGCCGATTTGCGAATCCGTGTATCCCTTCTCCGTTTTCAGCCGATGAAAGGCCTCGCATTTTTCGATGAGGTTGAGATCCTTGCGCTGGAGGTTTTCGATCAGCCCGATTTCCAGGGCATCTTTCGAATCCATAACGACGGCGGGAATGGTCTTCAAACCGAGCATATCGCAGGCGCGGTAACGGCGTTCGCCCGCGATGATCGTATATTTTCGCCCGGTGGCTTTGGCGACAAGAATCGGCTCAAGAACACCCGTCGAGCGGATGGATTTGGCCAGTTCCTTCAGTGACTCCTCGTCAAAATCCCGCCGAGCCTGGTCCGGGGACGGGGACAGGTGGTCCAGCGGAATGGAAATCACTTCGCGTGGATTGTCGTCAACCCGAAGCACCCGAATATTGTCGGGTGCGGATGACTTTTTTGCTGTAGCTCCCTTTCCGTTCATATCCATATCTCCCTGGTGGGCTAGCCCGCAAACGGGCTTGAGCACCACCCTACACCATCAATTCGTCAGATTGACGCAGGGGGGATTAAATTGAATATGACAACCCTCTGCTTCCGTTTTTTAAGTGCCCTCTATGCTCCTTCCATGATCCAGGTTAAGCAAAATCCCACAGTTACCCAGGATATAGCACAGAGAAGGAGGGTTGTCAAGATGAGAGGAGATGATGATTTATGAGGATTGGGAGAGTATGAAAGTACTCTCACCCCGACGCTTTTTCGGCGCAGGGGTGGACGGATGTCCGCCCGTGCCATTCCGGGGGCAAGATGCCTCCGCTCCCGTTCACGGGCGAGACGCCCGTGCCACGATTATATACAATGGCATTTGAACAATTTCACCGGCAGGATGCCGGTGCCACCCAATGAAAAAGAAGCCCCTGGCAGCCACACAGCAGCAAAAAAGGGCCAACAACAAAAAAAAAGGGGCGCACAGCCGTGCGCCCCTACGGGATAGATAACGTTCGATAAGATATGAAATTACACCAACCCCTGGTCAAGCATTGCGTTGGCAACCTTTACAAAACCGGCGATGTTGGCGCCCATCACAAGATTATCGGCGCAGCCGTATTCTTTCGCCGTTTCCGAGACGGAAGTGTGAATTGCCTTCATGATCTCC
>JAKPYU010000107.1 GCA_029568995.1 Candidatus Omnitrophota bacterium
TATATCTCCTGTAGCGGAGATACGCTCTTCGGATCGCTCAGCAACACGGATCACACGGTCGGCTATCGGTTCGGCAAGAGCGACATGAGCGGGATGTATACCGAATCCTGCCTGCTTTTTGCGCTGGATGCAAATACGGGAAAGGTCAAATGGACTTACAGGCCGGATCATTCCATTCGAAATAACACCATCGCGATCGGGGACGGATTAGTGTACCTGATCGACCGTCCCATCGCTCAGTTCGACCGCTTCAACCGTGGTGAAGAACCCAAGGAAAAAGAACACGCTTTCGGCAGATTGGCAGCTCTGGACGCGGAAACCGGCGAAGTCCGCTGGCAATCGAAAGAGCACATCTATGGCACAATGCTTTCCGTAAGCCTGAAACACGATGTTCTGCTGATGGCATACCAGGCCACACGGTTCCAGCTGCCGTCCGAGGTCGGGGGCCGGATGGCCGCTTTCCGCGCCTCCACGGGAGACAAACTCTGGGATATTCAGGCAGACTACGCGTCGCGTCCCCTGATCAATGACAACAAGATCTATGCGCAACCCGGGGCGTGGGATCTCCTGACCGGCGAACCCACCGGGTTCAAGTTCACCCGTTCGTACGGATGCGGCATTATCTCCGGCTCCCGGAACCTCCTGGTCTTCCGATCCGGGACCATGGGGTATATCGACCTCCAGGAAAGCAACGAGACCCGGAATTACGGCGGCACACGGGTGGGCTGCTGGATCAACGCCCTGCCCGCCGGAGGGCTGGTGCTGGTTCCCAACGGCTGGAGCATCTGCAAGTGCAGTTACCTGATTCGCGCGGATCTTGCGTTGCAGAATCAGTAGGTGAATCGTTATTCGGGGCAATAGACCGACGGAGCCGGTGATTTTCCGCCCCGTCATCGCGAGCGCGACTCCGGCGGGGCCGGTGATTTGGGTGAAGAAAGTATGGCATATCATGGCATAGGCGAAGGACTGTAAGACTCGCACAGATTCCTCCCCCGAAGATCGGGGGAGGTCAGGTGGGGGTTGACCGGA
>JAKPYU010000117.1 GCA_029568995.1 Candidatus Omnitrophota bacterium
GCCGCGCTGCGTTCCCTGGTGGATATCACAACCAGCCTGGCTTCCTCGCTGGACCGGGAGATTGTGCTTGGAAAAGTCGTTCAGCAGACAGCGGTTCTTCTTTCGGCGAAGCTGTGTTCCCTGATGCTGCTCGATTCGGAGGGGAAACAGCTTGTGCTGGAATCGGCGTACGGTTGCAGCCTGGAGTACCTGGAGAAGCCGCCGTTATCCGTCTCCGATTCTCTGCTGGGGCGTGTGGTGCGCAACGGGGAGGTGATTCGAATCCCGGATGTGCGGGTCGAGCCGAGTTATGTCCACCGGGAATTGGCGAAACGGGAGGTTCTCTGTTCGCTGCTGGCCGCGCCGGTTCAATTTGCCGGGGAGATTCTGGGCGTGCTGAATGTCTATTCCGCAACGCCGCGTCATTGGACCGAGCAGGAGGAGGACCTGCTTCGGGCGGTGGCCTCCAGCGCGGCGGCGGCTATCCAGAACGCCTCTTTGCTGGACCGGATTGTGGAGATCGAGCAGAAAGCGAGCCAGGCAACGCGGCTCTCCACCCTGGGCGAGATGACCGCCTCTCTCGCGCACCAGATCCGCAATCCGCTTGCCGTGGTGAATATGCTGATTCACTCCTGGGAATCGCTGTCTCTGCCGGACCCGGTTCATGCCGACCTGCGCGTGATTTCCGAGAACATCAACGGACTCAACCGGATTGTGGAAGGCGCTCTGGCCTTGGCGCGCGGGCAATCGCCTCACCCCGTGGAGTGTTCTCTACCGGAGATAGTGGATGGGCTTCTTCTGCTGTTGCGTCATCAGATCCGCGATAAGCACGTTCAATTTGCGAGCGAGATTCCCGAAGACAGCGCCGTTTTGTTTGCGGACCGCGAGCAGGTGGAGCAGGCGCTTCTGAACCTGGTTGTGAATGCCGTGCAAGCGGTGTCCGAAGGGGGGCAGGTGGGGATACGGTCCCGGCGCATTTCGGGCGGCATGGCTGTCGAGGTATGGGATGACGGTCCGGGGATACCTTCTGAGATCCGTGCGACTTTGTTTGAGGCGTTTGTCACGACCAAGCCCGGCGGCCTGGGTCTGGGACTCCCTGTTGTGCATCGAATTGTCCGTGAACATGGCGGAAAGATTACAGTAAAAGACCGTCCCGGCGGCGGGACTACGTTTGTGCTGGAGTTTCCGGAAGGGCGATGACGGGGTGGGGGGGGGGTGCGATGACGGGAGGGGGGAGGATGAGATCGCCACGTCGCGGCCCTTCGCAGACTCCGGGCCGCTCCTCGCGATGACGGTTGTCACCGAGCTTTTCCAGGAATTTACCCCCCCCCTCAATTCCCCCGTGAACGGGGGGAAGCAAAGAGGATTCAGGCTCCGAGTAGTCTGCGGAATTCGGCTTCGTCTAATACTGTCACACCCAGCTCGTTGGCCTTGCTGAGTTTCGAGCCGGGATCGGTTCCGGCCACCACAAAATCGGTTTTCTTGCTGACCGAACCGGCGACATGCCCGCCCATTTTCTCGATCAGTTCTTTGGCTTCCGTGCGGGTAAACTGCTCCAGCGTTCCGGTCAATACAACGGTCTTGCCGGTGAACGGTGTCTCGGACGAAACCACGGCATCGACTTTCTGCTCGAATGTCAAACCCGATGCCTCAAGGTGTCTCAGTTCCTCCAGGTTCCGCTGCTGCGAAAAGAAATTGACCACGCTTTCCGCCACGACAGGCCCGATTTCGTGAATGGTGGAAAGCGTCTCCACGTCCAGGTCCTCCAGGTCCCAGATGCTTTTTCGCCCGCGCATGAGGACACTCGCGACATGCGAGCCAACATGACGAATCCCCAATGCGAAGAGTAATCGTTGTGGAGGCTGGGCTTTGCTGCGTTCGAGGGCGTCCAGCAGATTCTGAGAGGACTTATCGCCCATCCGCTCCAGTCGGACCAGGTCGCAATGCTGCAAGCGATACAGATCCGACAGACTTCGAACTAACTCCCGATCCACAAGCATTTCGATCAGTGCCTCTCCCAGACCCTCGATATCCATCGCCGTGCGCTGTGCGAAATGCTCCAGCCGTTTACGCAGCTGGTCCGGGCAGTTCAGATTCAAGCACCGATACGCGACCTCATCTTTCTCCCGCACAATCTCCGAACCGCACGAGGGACATAGCAGTTCCGGCGCGAAAACTCCTTCTTTGCCTGTCCGGTTCTCCGCAAGCACGCGGACAACCTGCGGGATGATTTCTCCCGCTTTCTCTACAATCACCGTATCGCCGATGCGGATGTCCTTGCGGGCGATCTCATCGAAGTTGTGAAGCGAGGCATGGCGGACAGTGGTTCCGGCAAGAAACACCGGCTCCAGGATGGCTCGCGGTGTAATCACGCCGGTTCGACCGACGCCCAGTTCGATGTTGCACAGCTTGGTTGCCGCCTCTTCCGCCTTGAACTTGTAGGCGATTACCCAGCGGGGCGATTTGGAGGTAGCGCCCAGAATGTCGCGCTGGCGCGGATCGTCTACTTTGATCACCAGGCCATCGGTTTCGTATTCCAGGTGATGTCTCTTTTCATCCCATTCCCGCGCCTTTTGCAAAATCTCCTCCAGGGATCGGCACACGGACCATCCCTCGACTACTTTGAATCCCCATTGTCCCAGGAGTTTCAACGCTTTGCTGTGCAATCCACCCACGGTGTTGTCGATTCGGACGGGGGAGTGAATAAACATATCCAGGGGGCGCTGCGCGACCAGCTTGGAATCCAGCAGTTTCAGTGTCCCGGCGGTGGCATTGCGGGGATTGGCAAAAACCGGCAGGCCCTGCTCTTCACGTTCGGCGTTGATCGCGGCGAATGCCTTGCGCGGCATGTAGATCTCGCCGCGCACTTCCAGCGTTTCCGGGAATCCTTTCCCGCGAAGCACCAGCGGTACGGCATGGATTGTCCTCACGTTTTGGGTGACATCATCCCCGAATCGACCATCGCCTCGTGTGACCGCGCGGATATATCGGCCTCCAGTGTAATGCAGGGCAATGGCTACACCGTCCACTTTCGGTTCCACCACATATTCCGGTTGGACACCATCAAGGCTGCGGACAGTTCGCTCGTGGAACTCGCGGAGTTCGCCTTCGGAGTAGGTGTTCGAGATGGACATCATCGGCACGGCGTGTTGGACCGTCTCAAAGCCCTCCAACGGCTGCCCGCCGACCCGCTGTGTGGGGGAATCCGATGTCACCAGGTCCGGGTGAGCTGCCTCCATCTCCTCCAGTTCCTTCATGAGAGCGTCAAATTCCCGGTCGCTGATTTGCGGCGCGGCCTCGACATAGTAGAGATGCTCGTGACGGCGGATGAGATCCCGCAGTTCCCGGATTTGTGATTCGTGATGTGTCATAGGTGAATCATCCGTGGTGTTGAATATGGATTTCCCTCACCCCAACCCTCTCCCGGCGGGAGAGGGAGAACCCAAGCCGTCATTCCGGCGGAAGCCGGAATCCAGAAAAGGCGTCAGCTGCGCTGCCGCACTCCAAGGTCTTGCTTTTATCGTGTTGCCGTGCCTGACGGCGTCCCGTTCTTCTTCAGCTTTTCCAGTCGCTTCTGCGCTTCTGCCAGATATTCGGCCTGCTGCGGTTGACCCGTGGCGGACTGAATATAGCGATCCCAGGCCCCGATGGCCCTGGGGGGATCGAGTTTCTCATAAATCATCGCCAGAAGATAAAACACTCGTGACTCTTTCGGATTCTGCTCTAAAGTTGGTTCGATCTGTGCAGCGGCCTTCTGGTACTCCCCGCGTTCGTAGAGAAGTTGAGCGTAATTAAAACGAATCACAAGATCCTCCGGCGCGAGTTGGACAGCCTGTTGGTAAGTGGCTTCGGCCTCGTCCAGGTTCCCAAGCGCTTTGAGTGTATTCGCCAGGTTATTGCGGGCCTGACGGTGTTTGGGGTCACACTCGATGGCGCTCCGGTAAGATGCGGCGGCCTCTTCCAGTTGCCCCTGTTTCTGGCGGATCAGACCGAGGTTGAAATGTGCCGAGGCATTTTGCGGATCGATTTCCAGTAATCGGTGGAATGTGCTTTCGGCAGGGGCCATTTCCCCCAGATTCGCATAGGCCACCCCCAGATTATTGAGGGCGTCTTTTCGATCCGGGTCGGCCTCCAACGCCCGCAGATAGGACTCGACTGCTTCCGGATACCTGTTCTGACGGTCGAGAATCAACCCCAGGTTGTAATGGGCCACTGAATGATCGGATTTCAGCGCAATCGCCTCACGCAGCGCCTTCTCCGCTTCTTCATAGCGCCCCAGCTGTCCCAAGGCCCTGCCGAGGCCATTCAAGGCCGGGGCGTAAGTCGGATTGATCTTGATTTCCTCCTGGTATTCGCGAACGGCATCTTCATATTGGTTCTTGGCGAAATAGAGGCTCGCCAGGTTGGCGTGGCCTGTGGGGAAGTTCGGGCGCAGGTCCAGGAGTTGGCGATAAGTTGCGATGGCGGCATCCAGATCCTGCTCGTTATCGAGTGACCGCCCCAAGTTATATAGCGCATCGGAATGGCCCGGTACGGACTGAAGCGCGGCCTGGAACGCAACGATAGCCTCGGCATGTCGCCCCAGATGGCGGTAGCAGCTCCCCAGGTTGTTGTAAGCATCGGCGAAGGATGGTTCCAATTGCAGAGCCGCCTCGTATTCCGAGACCGCTTCCGCAAACTGGCCCTGGACCTCGTACGTGATGCCAAGATTGTAATGCGTCCCGAAATCGTTCTGATCCAGTTCCAGGACCTTTCGATATTCTTTCTCGGCGTCTTCATAACGTCCGGCCCCATGCAGAGACAGGGCCAGGTTGAAATGTCCACGGGGATTGTCCGGCAGAATGGCCACGGCTTCCCGGAGCTGTTCGACGGCTTCTTCGTAAAGGCCCTTACTTTCCAGGACGACTCCCAGGTTCAAGCGCACCTCGAACGAGTTCCGGTCGAGGTCCAGCGCGACCGCCAATTCCCGGAGTGCCTCGTTATCCTGGTCGGCGTCCATCAGAGCGCGCGCGAGGTAGGTTCGAACTTCCACGCTATCGGGGCTGATTCGAGCCGCCGTGCGATAGGATTCGATTGCCTCGGCGAGGTACCCGGTGTTCTGATGCACATATCCCAACAGGAGATACGAGGACAGATGGTCGGGAGAGCATTCCAGGGCACGATTCAGGAGATCCACAACCTCCGTTGTCCGTTCCTGCTTTTCGTCCTTTTCATACAGGACGCGGGCCTGCTGATACAGGTCATCCGCCGAGGATGGATCGGAAGTCCGACCCGAATCTGCAGAGGGGATCTGCAGAATCAGCATGAGGGAATACAGCAGGCATGTGAGTTTCATCACGAATCGACTCCCGGCACATTCCGGTTCAGGAGGGAATCCTGGAGAATCGGATTCGATCCGATTCATCCGGATTATCTAACGTTCTCCGCGATTCAGACAAGCCGAACGGGCAGAAAACCAGGAATTTCCCGAGGATATCGGTTGCCACTGACCACATAAATTGACACAGGGTCGGGTTTGGGCGTATACAGAACGTAGTTCAGTAGAGCGTTTCTGCAGATTATGAATTCCGACGGAGATTGGATCATGCGTAAACGCAGCATATTTGGATTCACACTCATCGAATTATTGATCGTGGTGGCGATTATCGGAATCCTGGCGGCGATTGCCGTGCCGAATTTCATGAATGCGCGGATGAAGGCGAAGATTGCACGCGTTGAGTCCGAGTTCAATGCCATCAGCACGGCGTTTCGGATGTACCTGCTGGATTCAAACGGACGTCTTCCGCAATGGACGCAACTCGGCTGGCATGTTGCCTGGGCGAAATTCACAACCCCTGTTGCCTATATGAGCGTACTTCCGTTCGATCTGTTCCAGCCCAATCGGGAAGACCTGCAAGTGCACGATCATCTCTATTACGAGTATTCAGGATGTCTCGGAAAGGTATCCATGAACAATTCCGCGAATAAGGGAAAAGTGAGCGATTTCGTGTTGGCCAGTATCGGGCCGGACATTGACGATGATACGGATCTGATCTCCGATTATCCGAAGAGCCTGGTGTTCATCCCGTACAACGTCAGCAACGGACTGAACAGCAACGGGGATATCCTGTATGAGACGGCACCCGGCCTGAATCCCTCATGACGGCCGGAGGGGGAATCGAAGATCAATCACCGTCCGGCAGGCGACCGGATGTTCGGACTCTTGAACGGAGGTGGGGACCGGAAGCGCGACCCCGGGGCGAATCCTGACGAGACTGACTGTCTCGCGACCGGAGACGTACCACGTACTGTGGCCTGGGTGACCCCTTTCGAGACCATAAGACCGCGATAAGGAATCCGATTACGATCCCGGCAAGGTCCGCGAGAGCATCGGTGGCTTCCAGGGTTCCCAGTCCCAGGCTGTCGCCCCATTCCTTCCAGATCCCCAGCACGGCAACGGCGACAATTCCCAGAACGGCTCCGGCGACGAGTTGTTTGCGTCGGATGGTCTGTGCCGCACTCATCTGCCAAATCGCCACCCTGGTGTCCGATGCGCGCGAAAAGAACAACAAGACCACCCCGAAGGCAATCAGCGCTGATATAATCAAGTGAAGAATCTTGTCCATACCAACTCTCCGACGATCCCCAAAGGTCTCGTAACTGTATCACCATGCGGCAAGTTGGGAGAAGCCTCTTGCGGAGACTTGCGGGAAGAAATTACGCGCTGCTTTCGGAAGGCTCCCCGTACCCTTCCGCGTATCCGTAATCGTATCCGTAACCGTATTGCCGATACGCCCGCCGCTCCCGTTTGGGCACACGGTTCAACACAATACCGTAGATATCCCCACCAGCCGCTCGGATATGGTCGATTCCGCTGTTCACCGCATCGCGCGGGACCTTTCCGCAATTGACCACGATGATGTTCCGGTCGCAATGGGCCGCCAATATGGAGGCATCGGGAACCGCCAGGACGGGCGAACCGTCCAGCAGGACAAAATCGCAACAGGCCCGCAGCTCCTCCAAGGCCCGCACGGTCATATCCGAAGCCAGGAGATCGGCGGGGCGATCCACCTTGGCCCCGGCGCTGACCAGGAAGGCGTTGGGGACCTCGGTTTCATGCAGCACTTCTTTGGCATCGGCGGTCTGAAACAGGATGTCGACAAAACCCGGTTCGCGGAATTCACCGAACAGGGTGTGCAAACGAGGGGTCCTCAAATCACAATCGACGACGGCAGTCTTCTTGCCCGAACGAGCCAGCGCGAACGCCAGATTCACCGCGACGGTGGTCTTTCCTTCATCCGGCAGACTGCTGGTGATCAGAATCACCTGACTGGGGGCCTGCATGGCAGAAAAGAGCACCGCTGTCCGCAACGCCACAAACGATTCCGGGGTCGGGGACGACAGCCTGCCTTCCTCCGGGGGACGGAGGGATTCCATCTCCGGCGGGGATTCGTAATCGGGGATACATCCGATCATGGGCACGCCGGTGTAGCGTTCCACCTCGGCCGGTGTGCGGATGGTATCGTCCTGGTATTCGAGGAACAGCACTGTGCACAATCCCGCGCCCAGGGCCGCCGCAAGCGTCATCAGCATGGAAGCGAGCAGGTTCCGGTTGATCGGCTTGAGGGGCATTTCCGCCTGGTCGATGATCGCAAATGTGCGCTCGCCGGCATCTTCTCGCGCCTCGATACTGGCCTGTGCATTCTGCAGGTCTTCCATGAGTTTTTCATACTTGGTGATCAGGCTTTGGCGACTGCGCTCCATCTGGTTGATGTCTTCAATCTCGGTTTCACGGACATATTTCTCGCGGATGAGCTCCTGTTCCTGTCCGACCAGCTCGGCTTCCCGCTGCGAGGTTTCCCGGTACTTGGTTTCCAGTCGATCTACAATCGCGCGCCGTTCGGTCTCGATCTGGTCGTCCAGCGCGTTGAGCTGATCCAGGGCCGCCCGGTACTTGGGATGATTCTCAAGGTACTTCGTCTGGATAATAATCCAATTCTGTTCCGCTTCCGCCCGTTTGGTGATCAGTGTCTGGAGCAGGGGAGAGTCCAGGGCGTCCTCCAGGAGCGCCTCCGGGTCGCCCACCTGTCCCATTTCATAAACGGCTTCGTATTCCGCCTGTGCTCTCCGACGTTCGTCCGAGGTAGCCCCCAGGCTCTCTCGAAGACGGGTCAGCCGGTCGTCGATATCCTGAATGGTCCGGTCCTGAGAGGGATCTCCGATTTCAAACAGGTCATGGTCCCTTTTATATTGAACGATGCTTTCCGATTGAGCCTGAATTTGCCTGTTTGTTTCATCAATCTGGGTTTGAATACTGCGGACGTAATCCTCGGTATAGGCGGAATTGGATCGGCTGCTCTGAAGGATATAGGCCTGGGTATGGATGTTGGCAATGGTTGCGGCAACAAACGGGCTGTGGGATCGAAAATGAACATCGATCAATTGCGGAGTTTTCCGATTGGACTCGACGGTCAACCGTTTCTCGTAGACATTCACCAGCGCGGTCATCAGGGGGGAAATATCCGTGCTGGACAACGCTTTGTTGGGCTGGTTCAGGTTTCGTCGAATGGCCTCGGTTGCCGTTTGAACAATCTTGGCAAGCCGACTGTCGTCCTCCGAAGAAGGTCTCTGGAACAGGTAGACGAATGGGGGATCGTCGGGTTCCAGGAATTCTCTCAGATTCCCCAATTCCAGCATTTCGATAACGGAACGGCAAAGCTCGCGGCTCTTGAGCAATTCGACCTGGGTCCTGTAGAAATCGCTGGTGACATTCTCGAAATCCATGAATTCCTGGATGGTGAAGACTTGTTTCTTTTCCTCGACCTTCACTTGGGAATTCGACTGGTAGACTGGGGGATCCTTGTATATAAAGGCGATTCCGAGAAGGAGGACAACAGTCGCCACCGTGGAGAATCCCCAGATGTGGCGCATGAACATCTCGTGCAGAGATCGAACGGAAAAGATCTCCTCCTCATCCATCTCCGGGGCGGTCGGAGCCGGGATGGTGGCCGGTGGCGGTGCAGCGGATTGGAGTTCGTTATCGAGCATGGCAATTCATCGAATCCGTAGGGGCGGGTTTCAGATCCGCCTCTACATCTGTCCTGTTGTCTTATCCTCCCAAGAAAGCTCGCCTATCGTAAGTCTGAAATCGCCACGTCTTCCTTCCCAACATTTCGTGTCAATAGTCATTCAAGAAACTCCAGGGCAGACTGATCGGGAGCAATTTCCGTACCTTCGACGAGAAGGCCAGGAATCCTCCGCCAACCGTGATGATATCGCCCGGCTGGACCAGGGGATCTCTCTCCTTCCCGTTTCGGATGGTCTTGAGATCGTATCGCTCGACCGTTCGTTCTCCCTTGGGATTCTCTCGGACGATGGTGATCCGGGTGCTGCTGAATTCCTGGCGGTCGCCGGCCATGGCCACGGCGCGGCTCAAGGTCATATCCTTCTCATAATGAAACTCACCCGGTGCTTGAACGTATCCGCCCACGAAGAAAGAATCTGCCATGGAGACGTAGATTAGATCCCCCGGCCCGACAGACTGCAGCAATTGCGGGTCCTGTTCGGCCAACTGGCGCTTATCGAATACGATGGTTTCCCGCTTTCCTTCGGAATTGATCCGTTGCCAGAAAATGGCGTTGCCGGATTCCAGGGTACAACCACCGGCTGTCGCAATGGCGTCACGCACCGTGATTTCCCTGTCGATGTTATACTTGGATGGGCTTCTCACCGAACCCGACACATAAAACACATCGCTTTTCGGAATGATGATCTCATCCCCGGGTTCCAGAATAGGATTGTTCTTTTCGCGGATTTCCGGTTTCTCCGAATAGAGATCGCCATGGCGGATACGGAGTGCCGTCCCATCGGATTTTTGGATGACAATGGCCGGTCCGGCGTTCTCATCCGCAATTCCCCCGTAATCCGCCAGGAATTCTCGCAGGCGGGTTCCGGGCATGAGAGGATAGATACCGGGTTTGCCGATTGATCCGGAGAGAGTGACAACGGAATTCCTTTGTTTCGTCAGAGTCACATTCACGGAGGGAAATCGCAGGAATCGCTTGTCCCGCAAGAGCTGTTCCATCGATCGGGCGAGGCTGTGCGCGGAATGCCCGCCGGCATCCACACGTTCCAGAAGGGGATAGCTGAAATCCCCGGACGCGGATACCACCACCTCCATGGAGAGTTCCGGTTCCTCGTAAACCTCGATTTTCAGGATGTCGCCCGGACCGATAGCCGGGTCTGCGGCATGCACGAATGTGCCGGTCAGGGCAAACATTGCCGTCAGCACAGGCAACCCGTATCGGAGAAGAGAGTGGAGTATTGCCATCCTGGTGATCCCGTAATGTTCTCTCATGGTATACAAAGTATACGAATCAAATGGCTCGCTGCGTATTCTGATCCACAACCTCCCACGCCCCTTCGTATTCATAATAATCGAAAAGCGCAAGCCCGGTACGATAATACTCACCCATCTGGATCTGGTTCTTAACGCGACCTCGAAATACGATCAGAACATGGCACGAGTCGTCGTCTCTCTGTGGCTGAATGGTCGGGAAGATAATATGAAGTTCCTGATTGATATCGAAGCGGTCGTTGGCAAAGAATCCGACCCCGGAGAAGCGCTCCAGGTCAATGTCATCGGTTATTGCAGGCGACCATTTGCCGGTTACAAATTCATGCGAGGAGATCGTCCGGTAGAGCATTGGAAGGGGAACGGAGTGTCGGGCCGCCCGTCTGCGCTTGACCGTCTCGCCGCATTCCATGCAGGCATGAGCACCCGGTCGCAGGACCGCTTTGCATTTTGGGCATCTTTCTTCTTTGACTTTATGATCGAATTTCCATTGTCTCTGGGATTGCATGGGAATATCGCTGCGTTCGATAAACGTGGTTTCATCGCAAAAGGGATCGATTTCGATTCGCTTGTCGAGTTGGGTCGCGGAGAACAGATCCTGAAGGCGCTGCGGGATTCGAATGACATGGAGCCTGCCGCCGACCACGGTCCTTCGATTCGCCTCCTGTTCCAGGCACGCAAGGCCGATCATGCCCACCATGCCGACATTCTGGAAATCGAGGATCAGAGGCCGGTTGCGATGACCGAGCGTATCAAAGGCCCGCTTGAGCTGAACCGCGCCCTGCCGGTCCAGGTCGCCTTCCAGGGCCAATGCTGTGGTCTTACCGTTATGGATACGCTTGATCCTCATCCCAACTTCCGTCCGGCCCAACGTTCGCCGACAATAGAACTTCCCTGAGAGTATACCACTCTCCCTCTTCCTGAACAGCAGCGATTCGCAGCCTCAGATTCCTTTCGGACTATGACCGTCTCACCCATCGGAACAAATCGGATTCGCGGATCCGAAATGGACAAATCTTTGCTTAACAGACTATCATTGGCGGGAAAGAATAGCAAATTACTTGCCATTTCTTTCCCATTAGGGGCTTCTATGGGGAATTTTCTTCCCAATCGTCCGCCGGTCGAGTTGGCGGATGAGACAATCGGGAATAAACTCTGTGACATATTTAATTGGCCATGGGGTTTTATTCCTGGGTTGCCTGAGTTAGAATTATAATGAAGAGGTATGAGTATGTCTTTTGGCGATGTGCCAAAAGAGTCCGAATCGGGAAAGTATGTCGATGGTGATGCCCAAGGACCCCAGATCGCGGCACCAGGGAGAGGCTGCCTTTCAACCGAAAGGTGAGCAGGTCCCTCTCTGCTCCTACCGGAGTCCATTGGATGGGTGGCGATGCAACGAGCCGGCGATAAGGGGCGGTGAACAGGCTTACTGCATCCTTCACGATCCTTCGCCGGACAAGTCCCACGATCTGTTCCACCAGGCGCTTCGTCGGCGCATGGAAAAAGGGGAATCGTGGTTTGACGGCATAGTCTGCCCATTCCCGATGTCGTTTCGGGGGCAGCGATTTACCCGGAGCACGAGTTTTCACGGTGCGCAATTCCTGGCCGGAGCCGATTTTCGCGATGTCTCTTTCGGCGGTCCGACAACTCTGTTTGTGGACGCTGTGTTCTCAGGAGGGGAGGTGGATTTTGCCGGTTGCTCTTTCCATGGCGAACGGGCGGACTTTTCACACGCGGAGTTTCATGGGGATGCGGTGTCGTTCGAACAGGTGTTCTTTGCGGTAAAGGATCTTTTCATGAAGGAGACCCTGTTCGATGCGAAACGGGGGATTGCATTTGCGGGTAGCCGGTTTACGGGCGAGCGGGTGTCTTTTCGAGGAGCGGTTTTTCGAGGGCACGCCGTGTTCTTCGAGGGGGTTCGGTTTTCGGTAGATGAGGTGGATGCTTCCGAAAGCCGATTCGAATCCGACCTGATTTCATTTGAGGAAGTCATTCAAACCAAGGGACGGCTGACCTTGGCGAAATCGGTCATCGACGGAAACCAGGTCTCTTTTGCCGGCGGACGCTGGGACGGAGACGCGCTTCTGTTCTCAAGAGCCAATTGGAAATTGGGTCACCTGGAGTTTCGAGGGGCGAAACTGGGACTTAAAAGCCTGATCTGTTTCAAAGCGGCCCACATTGAAGGACGAAGCATTTCATTTAGTGAGAGTGTATTCCTTACGCCAAGTGTGAATCTGACCTGGATGCAGTTGATTGCAAAAGAGAGTATCCGTTTCGAGCGCATCGACTGGGAGGGGCAGATTGTCGGCAACGGGATGCGCATGACGGCACGGGAGATCTCATTCGACCAGGCCCATTTCGGCGGCGAATGTTTCGAACTGACCTCCTCGCGATTGCAGGCCCGTCAATTGAATGCCTGGAAGGCAGGATTTCTTTGCTCACGCTTTTCGCTTTCCAATGCGGTTCTGGACGTAGAAGCGGTGCATTTCCTGGAATCGAACTTCGGCGGGAATCATGTCTATTTCCATCGCATCCGGTGGTCGGGGGACCGATTCCTGATGCTCGGTACCCAGGTGGCATCCAAACGACTTTCGTTCAACCGGGCTGTGCTGAACGGCCAGGTTTTTGAAATGAACGATTGCGATCTGGGGAATTGTCACGTGTCTTTCTGGGAGACCGATTTTGCCGATACGCGCGGACATTTCGGGAATTTGGCAGGAAAGGATTGCCGCTTGAAATTCAAGGCGTATCTGAAGAACGTCCATTTCGATACGGACCTGGATTTGTCGTGCGATCTCTCGGGTTGTGTCTGGCCGGGAGAGGGATTCCTGCGCCGCCCGAAGCTTCTTCCGGAACACACCGCGCAGAGTCCGAAAGAGTGGACGGAACTGGGAAACGAATATCGCTGGATCGCACGGCAGTTTGAGCGATTCGGTCGTCGCCGTCGTGCAAATGACTTCTACTATTCCGCGTTCGAGTGCCACCGCAAAAAACTGGCCTCTGAAGGACGTCATGCGGAACGCTGGAAGATGGAATTCCTCAAGTGGTGTGTGGGGTATCGCCTGACGCCGTCCCGCTACGCGCCATTGGCCGTCTTTTTCGGGATTCTCTCCTCTCTCGCTTCAACAGTAGCCAGCTGGTGGCCCGGCCACCGGAGCGGGTAAAAACAATCCCCTTTCCATTGAAGAATCAATAGAGATCTCAATACCGTCGTTTTTGCCAGCCAAAGGCTTCCTTGAATCGCTGACCCCCCTTGCAGTTTTTCAACAGAAATAGCGCACCGGCCGCAATAAAGCACAGCACAAAAAACGTGATCAGGGTGGTGTAAAAGCTTCTCCGGTGCGTGTTTTTTGCCTGGGATGCCAGGCGGTCGATCCTTGCCTGCATGGCATCCGCGTAACTGTCCTCTTCGGGAGCAGATCCGTTTACCGGTTTCTCCGGTGCGGCATCCTGCGTGGGCGCGGAATCTTTGGATTTGTCCTTCTTGTCACCCATTGGAATACCTCTTCTCGCTTTCAATCCAATCAGCTCAAGGGGAATATACGACAGGGGAACAACAGGCAAAAGGCCGCATGGGACAGGGAAACGAGGAATGTTTATTGTTTCGGAAGCAGTTCGGTTCGAAAAGGCATGTAGCCGGTTCCCCGAACACCGCGTCCTTTCTCACCCGGTCGAACCATGAAGGGGCACAGGCATTTGCGATAATCGGAACCCAGTACGAAATTCATCGAGGATCCCGGTCCGGCATCCCGTTGGGTCAACGCAACGGAAAGGCTGTAATATCCCTCCAGCAGATTCAATTCTTCGATCATAAAGCGACAGATTCCCGTTCCGCGCAAGGCTGGCAGGTCTCCACGGATGATATGCGTGCCGGTGGTAATAAACGCGTTGTCATCATCGTCATGAATGGCAATGCCGAAAACCGGATCGGGATACACCTCCGGGGAATGGTAATGCAGATCGACCCGCACCCACTCGCCGGTATCGAACACATAACGCTCTTTGCCCTCTTTATCGTACATCTTGACATCGGTGATCCTCGCGCGCATATCGCCGAACCGGTTCCGAAGGGAAACCTCAGGCGGTGGCGCGATTCCGCTTGCCCGGCTGAGTTCGAACAGGTGCTGACGGTACAGGCCGATCATCTCGTAGGGATGCCCCTGCCCGATAATTCCTCCGCCATCCATGACCACCGCCCGGGTACACAACGCCAGAAGAACATCCAGGTCATGCGAAACCAGAATCACTGTCTTGCCCGATGCCGCGACCTGCCGGAGATGGCTGACGCATTTTCGCTGGAACAGCTGATCTCCGACTGCCAGGATCTCATCGACCAGCAGAATGTCCGGTTCGACATACGCGCCCACCGCAAAACCCAGGCGCAGAAACATACCGGAAGAGTAGTGCTTGACCGGCGTGTCGATGAATTTCCCGATCCCGGAGAAGTCAATGATATCCTGCACACGTGCCTTGAGGATTGCCTCCGGAATGCCCAGCAAAGCGCCCGACAGGAAGATATTCTCACGACCGGTGAGATCCGGGTGAAAGCCCACACCGACCTCCAGAAGGGAGGCAATTGTCCCCTGGACAGTCAATGTGCCGGAGGTGGGATTGGTGATTCCCGCAATGACTTTCAGGAGTGTGCTCTTCCCGGACCCGTTATCGCCGATAATGCCGAGAATCTCACCCGAATGGACATCGAGCGAGACCTCCCGCAGGGCAAGGAATTCCTCGGAGCGAACGCGACGCGCTCCCCAGCGCAGGATCTTTTCCTTCAGTGTAGAGTACTGTTCATGAGAGAGGTGATAGCATTTGGTGACGCGATCCAGGCGGACGACAGGCTGCGTCATAGCAGTTCATACTCCCTCACGGTCATGCGGAGCTGCGCAAGCCTTTGCGTCTCCCGATCGCACCAGGCTTTGAGGGGTTGGGCTTGCAGAGCGATTTGCTCAAAAGACTCTCGGACCCGGTCGGGATGCGGACCGAATGCCTGGTGACGTCGACGCACGTTCTCCGCCGGATCGGCAATAGCGGCGAACTCGGAGTCCGTGAGGACCTCCTGGCCGGTTTCGCTCAGCACATGATTGACACGTTCCAGGGAGAAGCGTCCCGTTTCTTCGCACGCGGCAACGGCATCCGAGACGATTCGATACGCGGCACGAAATGTCAGTCCGCGCTCACGGGCCAGCATATCCGCCAGATCCACCGCTTCGATGAATCCCTGTGTTGTGGCCTTCTTCATCGCCTCCGCGTGAATCTCCAGCCCGTCCAGCAATCCGGAAAGGCCGTCGGCGATCCCTGATACTTCGCGGATGACATCCATTTCTACAAACTTGGTCCATTGGGTATCCCGGTTGTATCCGGAAAAGTTTCCCAGGTTTGCGGCGAGCAATGCCTGGGTATGCCCCATGACAACCGTTGCGCGGCCCTTGATGACCTCCAGGAGATCCGGATTCCGTTTCTGTGGCATGATGGAACTGCCTGTGGTCCAGGCTTTGGGCAGGCTGAGAAACGAGAAGGCGGGCATGGAGAACAAAATGAGATCCTGGGAAATCCGTGCGGCATGACGCATGAACTGCGCGCAGGCGGCCGCCAGGTCTGCCCCCATTTCTCCGCGACTCTCCACGGCGTCCAGGGAGTTGAATTCCGGTCCATGGAAGCCGAGCAGGTCGGCGGTGCGCTCGCAGTGGATCTCCCAGGTTGTTCCATAGCTTGCCGCTCCGCCCAGCGGGGAGCGGTTCAAGCGGGGATAGAGATCGCGTAAACGCTGGAGATCGCGCAGCAGGCCCGCCGCGTACGATGCGCACCAGTGTCCCCATGTGGTGATCGTTGCCGGGCGGTGATGCGTGAATCCCGGCATGACCGTATCGAGGTGCTTCTCGGCGTGGTTCAGAACAGACTGCAGCAGGACATGCCATTCCTCCAGGAACGACAAGAGGGCATCCCGCAGGTACAACCGGACATCCGTTGCCGACTGGTCATTCCGGCTTCGCCCGGAGTGCATCCGCCCGCTGATCGACTCTCCGGCAACCTGCGCCACCTCGGCCTCGACGCAGATATGAACATCCTCCAATGCAGGGTTCAGTTTCCACACTCCGCGCTCGAAGCGAGTCTCGATCTCGTTCAATGCTTCAAGAAGTTTTTTTAGTTCTCCCTTTTGGTAGATGCCGATTTCCGCCAGCATGATACTGTGCGCCCGATTGGTCCACAGGTCGTACGGAATCAGCAGTTCATCCGCCGGTGGGACAACCGTGACATCCCGTCCGGCACTCAATGCGATCATCCGCTCCTCGGCGGTTCCTTTCTTCTTCGTGGCCCATACAGCGCGATCCATGGCGGTTTCTCTCTTTCTCCGCACGTTTTTTACAAGAATATCCGTGAAAATGAAGGGATATTGGTGAAGAAATTACGAATTACGAATTACGAATTACGAATTGAAGAGCGGGGCGATGTCAGATCTTGCGCACCGAATCCCCGATGGAGATCGGATTAACGCTGGGTCTGCCGGAGATCTGGTCTCTTTGGATGGGAAGTGGTCCCCGTTCGGTCGGAAGCACGCCCGGAAGCGTCCCTCCGGAGGGAGCGTGTGTCAGAAGGGCGGACATGACCGTGTGGGGCTGTTCCGCCAGATGAGGCAGCCGGGCCATCAGGATGGACATGTGTTCCTGCACATGAACGGCTTCCATTTCGGCCTTCACGAGCTCCAGTTTGCCCAGAGATTGCCCGGTTTGGGGATCCAGGATCTCATCTCCTTCCTCGAAAACCACCAGAAGGTCTCCCTTGGCCCAGCCGTCCGCCGAACCGCGATTCGCCACAAGACGATGATCGTCCAGAATTCGTATGATCTGTCCAAGCAACGGGGTCTCGTTCATGGCAAGCCTCCCTCGGCACAAAAAGCAAGTGCCACCCTGTGATGAATTCCTGCATTTCGTATCTTGTTCTATCATTGGCGTCGGAGATGGCAGTGTCAAGTCCTTTCTGTCTTGCCGGAATGACCTTGCCGGAGTACATATTGATCTCAAACAGGTCGAAGGATTCGTGCTAGGATGGTGGTTGGAAAGGTCGAGATATCCTGAGAAGGAGCACCGGAGATGTGCGCGGCCAAACGTGTGCTGATCTGTGAAGACGATGCGGATGCCCGTCTCTTGATCCGTTCGATCCTCCGAACGAATCATTTTGATGTTGCCGGAGAAGCAGAAACAGGAATACAGGCTCTGAACCTGTTCAAAGAAACGAAACCGGATATTGTCCTCCTGGACATTCAAATGCCGCAGGGCGGGGGATTGACGGTGCTTCGATTTCTGCGTGAAATCGATCAGAAGGTGCGTGTGATTCTGCTGACGGTTGATGATAGCCCTCACTCCGTGAGAACCGCTTTGAAATTGGGAGCGAATGATTATGTCATCAAGAGCTCGCTGACCACACCCCGATTCTTGCAGGCGTTGCAGATGGAAGGCGTGTTGCAGCCGGAAGAGTCAGCGGGCGGTGAATCGTCCAATCCGGACGAGGCTCCCGAAGAGGAAGCAAAGAGCAAAGCACCCAAAGGTCCTCAGCGGCGCATGGCCACCACGGAGCGACGCGGAGACAGGAGATCCGGTCGGCGGTGATCTGTACCTCTTTGGATTTCCATGAGGTTTTTCATTTTCAATCGGACCGGCATGAACACAGGAAAAAAGGATGAACAACGAGACCTGTATTGATCCGACAGCGCTGGAACGAATTCGTGGAATCGGCGGGGACGATCTGCTGACTAAAATGATCGCCCTGTTCATTCAAAACGTGGAGAAACGACTTCGGGAGGCGTCGGAGGGGAAGGCCGCGGGGGATTCCGAAGCGGTCGGTCGTGCCGCGCATTCCATCAAGTCCAGCTCGGGGAACGTGGGCGCAGTAAGACTTCAACGGATTGCACAGGAGATCGAGCGGCTGGCGATGGAAGGAAATATCCGCCGGGCCACGGACCGGATTGCCGAGTTGGAGGGGGCCTTTTCGGAAGTCAAGGCGCATCTGACCGGGAAAGGAGAACCATCGGAACGATGAAGAAGATCGCCGTCGTGGAAGACAATCCGGACAATCGACTCCTTGTCCAGGCAATTCTGGAAGATCTCTACGAGATTGCGGAATACGAAACGGGGAGAGATGCGCTGGAAGGGATCAAACGGGAGAGACCGGATCTGGTGCTTCTGGACATCTCGCTTCCGGAGATGGATGGAATGGAGGTTTTGAAGAGAATCCGCGCCGATGCGGACCTGCAAAACCTTCGGGTGGTTGCGCTTACCGCTCATGCCATGGCAGGCGACCGGGAAAAGTTCCTGGAAGCGGGATTCGACGGGTATCTCATGAAGCCGATTGTGGATGAATTAGCCTTGCTGGACATTATTCAGGGACTTCTTGCGAAATGAGGATTGCATGACCGACAATCCACCGCCCACAAAACGAGCGGCATTCTGGACACGATTCTGGATCGCGTTTTTACCCTCCTTGCTGTTTGTGCTCGGCCTTTCCTTTCTTTTGCATCATATAGGCGCCCATTCGACGGAACCGTTTTCCACAAGACACGTGTTGCTGGTTGACGGCGTCCTCGGGATTGTCCTTGCGATTGTCTGCTTCCTGGTTTCTCGTGTGGGATCTCGGAGAGCACAGGCAAAAGAAGATCTTGAGAAAGCGGTTTCGGCACTGGAGGAGCGAATACAAGACCGGGTTGCGGTCCTTCGGGAGACCAACGAATGGCTTCAACAGGAGATCCGAGAGCGGGGACGGGTCGAGAAGGCTCTGGCGGAAGCGCACTCGCAGATTCGGGGATTGCTGGATGCCGCAACAAGAGTCTCGATGATTTCCACCGATCCGGATGGGACCATCACCTTTTTCAACAGAGGTGCGGAACAACTGCTGGGATATAAAGCGGAGGAAATGATCGGGCAGAAAACCCCGGAGATTTTTCATCGCAAATCCGAAGTCATTACGCACGGAAAAGAACTGTCCCAGGAGCTCCATCGTCCCATCGAAGGATTCGAGGTGTTTGTGGCCCGTGCCCGGGAGGGAGGACATGAAGAGCGAGAATGGACCTACATTCGGAAGGACGGGACCCTCCTGACGGTCATTTTGTCGGTAACAGCGATTCGTAATGAGATGGGCGCGATCACGGGCTATTTGGGAATTGCCCAGGATATTACGGAGAGAAAACGGTTTGAACAAATCCTGAGCCGCCAACGAAGCCTTCTGGGAGCTCTTCACGCCACCACGTCCAAATTTCTCGTTTCGGAGGATCCCCGGAAGACATTTGACGACATGCTTTGGGATATTCTGGCGATGACGGGGAGCGAGTACGGATTTATCGGGGAAGTGGTTGAAAACGGTGCCGAACGATTCCTGAGAACGTATGCCATAACCAATATCGCCTGGAATGAAGAAACCCAGCTTCTCTACAAACAAGGTGCCGACAAAGGGTTTGAGTTTCGGAATCTCAACACGCTGTTCGGCGCGGTGATTCGATTTGGTGAGGTGGTGATCAGCAATGATCCCAAGCGGGATCCCAGGCGGGGAGGTCTCCCGGAAGGTCATCCGCCTCTTCTTGCCTTTCTGGGGATTCCGATCTATTCGGGAAAGAAACTGGTCGGAATGTATGGGATCGCCAATCGAGAAGGCGGCTATGACGAGACGATGGTGGATTTTCTCCGTCCGGTCACCTCGACGTGCGGGATTCTCATCGAGGCGATTCGAATCGACAGCGAGCGGATTGGGAATTTCCGGGCGCTGCTCGAAAGCCAGACGCGGATCAGTGCTGTCCTCGAGAACGCCGTAGACGGGATCATCACCATCGACGAGCAGGGAAGAATCGAATCGTTCAACCCGGCTGCCGAACGGATTTTCGGCTATACGGAGTCGGAGATTGTCGGTCAGAGTGTGAATGAACTCGTGCCGGATCGCTATCGGGATCGGCATCGGGAGCATATGCGCAATTTTTTGGACACCGGAATGCCGAATATCCTCGGGGTCGTGCTCGAAGTCGTTGGGCAACGCAAGGACGGTTCGCGGTTTCCCATGGATCTGGCGGTCAGCGAGGTTCCGCTGGCCGATCGGCGTCTGTTCACCGTGATTGCTCGAGATATCACCGAGCGGAAACGGGCCGAGAAGGCCCTGCAGGAAAGCGAAGAACGCCTGCAAGACTTTCTCGATAACGCGTTCAGCCTGATTCAGAGTATCTCGCCGGACGGTCGTTTTCAATACGCGAATGCGGCCTGGAAAAGAACGCTGGGATACGGCGATGAGGATCTGAGCGAATTGAGCGTTTTCGATGTCATCTGCCCGGATGAGCGCGAGCATTGCATGCTGAATTTCCAGCGGGTTCTTCATGGAGAAGCCTTGCGGGATTTTGAGACTTCGCTTGCAGCGAAAGACGGCAGGCGCATTCTCGTTTCCGGAAGCAGCAACTGCCGTTTTGAGGACGGAAAACCCGTGGCGATCCGCACCATGTTTCGAGATATCACAGAAAGCAAACGCGCTGCGGAAGAATTGCGGCGGGCCAAGGAGGAAGCCGAAGCCGCGAATAAAGCCAAAAGTGTCTTTCTCGCCAATATGAGCCACGAACTGCGGACTCCGCTTAACTCCGTTATCGGTTTCTCCAACATCCTTCTGAAAAACAAGAAGGGAAATCTCTCCGTACAGGACCTCTCTTTCCTGAAAAGGATTCTGGATAACGGAAAGCATCTGTTGAATCTGATTAACGATATTCTGGACCTCTCGAAGGTGGAGGCCGGCCGCATGGAAGTAGTGAAATCGACAACGGATCTCAACGCGATGATCACCGATATTGTGGCGCAGTTCGAAGGACAACTGCGCGGTCGGGAAGTGGACCTGGTGGCCGATATACCCCAGCCGTTGGCCGTGATCCAGGCCGATACCGGCAAGCTCCGGCAGGTCATCATCAATCTTATCGGCAATGCCATCAAATTCACCGATAAGGGAACTGTCACGGTTCGTGTAATCGCGGATCCGGCGACCGGGCAACCGGCGCGCATCGATGTTTCGGATACGGGGATCGGCATTCCGAAAGAGAAATTGAGTGATATTTTTGAAGCGTTTCAGCAGGCCGAAGCCTCGACCAGCCGAAAATACGGGGGGACGGGGCTGGGATTGAGCATCTCACGCTCCTTCTGCGAGATGATGGGATACGGACTCGAAGTCGCCAGTGAGGTCGGCAAGGGATCGACATTCAGCATCGTGCTCAATTTATCCCAACAGCCGATGGAACACCGGGTACAGAATGGAGTTGCCTCAACTCAGTAATCCAAACGACGGCGTCTCCAGGAAGCCCGATACCGCTCCCTCTCCTTCCGGGAGAGGATTGGGGTGAGGGAAAACAGTCAGCAATAACCGCAGGGAATGAAAATGCCTGACATGGATGACGAACTGAAAGCGCATTACCGGCAGGGACTTCACGCACGGATCGAAGCCCTGGAGTCGGCCCGACAAGCCCTGCCGGAAATGGCGCCGGAAGCCGTTGAACGGGTGAAGAGAACCGCCCATTCTCTGCGCGGTTCCGGAGCGACTTATGGATTTCCCAAGATCAGCGAGACAGCGGAAGCCCTGGAAAACTCGACTGAAAAGGACTTCCCCGGCGCACTTGGGAAGTTGATTGAAGTCCTTCGCGAAACGGTCTCGGAGGGACAGAAATCGAAGACCACCGTTCTGATCGTGGAAGACGATCCGGATATTACACACCTGTTTCAAGCCCGTCTTTCCGATCCGGCGCGCAAGATTCTGTTTGTCGAGACGGCGGAACAGGCGCAGAAGATCCTTCGGCAGGAATCTATCTCGCTTATCCTGCTGGATCTTGTTCTGCCGGACATGGACGGTCGGCGGTTCCTGGAGATTCTGCGGGAACAACCCCACACGGCAGGTATTCCCGTTTTTGTCGTTTCCGGGGGACTGGGGAAACAGACACGAGAAGAATGCCTTGCCCTCGGAGCCGAGGCCTATTTCGAGAAACCTTTCGATCCGGCGGTGATATCGAATGCGATCTCGGCGAAATTGCTCGAAGCCACAGGTTCAGCCCAGGAACCTTGTCAAGACCCTCTGACCGGATTGCCCAACCGTGCGGCCCTGAAGAACGCCTTCCCGGATATGCTGGAGAAAACGGCCCGCGCAAGACAGCCGCTGTCTTTCGCGATCATTGACATCGACCATTATGAATCCATTAAGAACGCCTACGGCCGCTCGGCAGTGGAGACGGTGTTGAAAAAGGCCGCCGCCGCGATTGGGGAATCGCTCCGAAGCGAGGATTTCGTGGCCCGATGGGGAGAGCAGGAGTTCTCCGTCTTGTTTCCGAACCTGTCGCGTGAGGAAGCCGCACAAAGCCTCGATACCGCACTGAAACTTCTTCGCTCCAAGCAGTTCCGTCTCAAAGACGGCAGGACATTCCGGGTCGGATTCTCGGCAGGAGTCACAGACGTGACCGGCGAAAGGCCCCTGGAAGAGGTAGTTGCGGAGGCGGGAGGGTATGTCTATCAGGCCAAGACATCGGGTCGAAACCGGGTGGTGTTTGCCAAAGGTCCCGAGGAAACGATCAATAAGAAGATCCTGTTGGCAGAGGATGATGACCTGATCGCCTCGATTATCGTGCATCGCCTGAAACGGGAAGGATTTGAGGTGATACACGTGCCTGACGGGGTATCCGCGCTCAAGGCGGCGAAAGAATCTCCGTATTCCATGATCATTGCCGATGTGAAGATGCCCGCCATGGACGGTTTCGAGCTGCTTACGGAGTTGCGGAGAGATTCGTCGTTCAACTCCGTACCGATTGTGATGCTGACGGCGATGGGAAGCGAGAAAGACATTCAGCGTGGATTCGATCTGGGCGCGGATGACTATATCCCGAAACCCTTTTCGCCGATTGAGCTTCTGGCACGGCTTCGGCGCTTGTTGAAGAGACAATGAAGATACTTCTGGTAGACGATGATTCCGACATGCTCTTCCTTACCTCGATGGCACTGGAGAGGATGGGGGGGCATGAAGTGGTGGGATTTCAATCGGGGAATGAGGCGCTTGAATATGTTCGAGAGAATCCGCCGGATGCCATCCTGACGGATTACCTGATGGAAGACATGGATGGTCCCGAATTCCTGAACCGGATTCTGGCGCAGGAAGAGACCTCCCGTATTCCCGTCGTGTTTTTGACGGCGAAGACGGACAGCGACGTCGCAGAACAATTGCGGACCCTGGGGGCGAAGGGCATCATCCGCAAACCGTTCGATCCGATGAAGATCTCGGGAGAATTCGAACGGATCCTTGCGGAATAACTGCGGAGATCCTCGGTGCGCATTTTCGACATGGATTATTTTCTGAGCCTGGCTTTTCAAAACCGGGTATTGTTTCTGCTTTCCCTGGCGATTGTCTTTCTGTTGATCTGTTCCGTCATCTTCGCGGCCTATTCCATTCTGCTGCGGATCCGGAACAACCGGAAAGCCGCACACTGGGCGCGTCTGGAAACCGCCTGGGAACAGGCGATCCTGGAGGTCCTGTCCGGGGAAAAGGAACCGTTGGATCTTCAGCAGCGGGTGGGTCGGAAAGACACGCTGTATTTTGTGGATTTTGTGATGCGGTATGCGCGGAGACTGCGCGGACAGGAACGAGAGATTCTGACTGAACTGGTGCGTCCGTTTCTCAGCCGGATTACCGAGCGAACCGTGGGGGGCGACGCGGAACGTCGCGCCCGTGCGGTACAGACAATCAGCACGCTGGGATTCGAGGAGTACACAGATCGTATTATCGCGGCTCTGGATGACCCCTCCCCGCTGGTGGCGATGATTGCAGCCCGCGCCCTTGCGCGGAAAGAGCATCCGCAACATGCCGTGCCGGTTCTCAAGCGTCTCCATCGGTTTCAGGGCTGGAGTCGGAACTATCTGTCGACAATGCTTTCGGCGGTCGGGCCGCAGATCGCTCCCGCGCTGCGGGAGACGCTGATGGATGCCGGCCAGCCGCCGCAGGCCCGCGCGGTCGCTGCCGAAGCACTCCGGGAATTGAACGAATTCCGCGCAGCGGACGATGCCGTGAAGGTCCTTGAAACCGAACAGGACCGGGACTTGCTGGCATCCTCACTCCGACTTCTGGCTCAGACCGGCCGCCCGGAGCATCTGCCCGCCATCCGCTCTCTCCTGGGATCGCCTGATTTTGTCGTTCGAGCGCAAGCCGCGGGCGCGCTGGGGGCCATCGGAGACCATCAGGATATTCCGCTTCTCCGAGAGGCCTTTGAGGACCCGTCGCAATGGGTGGCGATTCAGGCCGCACAGGGGCTGAAAGAGTCCGGTGGGGTGCAAACTCTGAAAGAGATCGCCGATTCCGATCACCCTCGCGCCGATCTGGCGAAACAAGTCCTGATGGGAGAGAACTGACTATGGTCGAGGCGCTTTGGACGTTTGTCTGGTACTGTAATGCCCTGGTATTGGGATATTTCATTGCCATCAGCGCGGTCTATTTTCTAACCAGTCTGGTGGCGTTTCGGGCATTACGGAACTATGTCCGTCGGCTCCATTCTCTGGATACAAAAGAACTGATCGCCTCCGCCGGTGCGCCACCCATTACCTTGCTGGTTCCCGCGTACAATGAGGAAGCGACCTGTGTGGAGTCCACCCGGTCGTTCCTGACCCTGGAGTATCCCGAATACGAGGTCCTGGTTGTGAATGACGGGTCGCGGGACCAAACGTTGAATCGCCTGGTGGAGGCGTTTGACCTGGCCCCCGCAGTACGCGCGCCAACGGCGGAGATTCGTACCGCGCGCATCCGGGGCATTTATCACAGCCGTCGGTATTCGAATCTATGGGTGATTGACAAGGAAAACGGCGGCAAGGCAGATTCCCTGAACGCCGGGCTGAGTTTCTGTCGGACCTCATTGTTCTGCGCCATGGATGCCGACAGTCTGATCGAGCGGGAAGCCCTTGTCCGGGTGGCGCGGCTGTTTCTGGAAGACGGAACCACAGTCGCCGCGGGCGGAACCATTCGCATCGTGAACGGCTGTACGATCCGCGCCGGAATTGTAACCGATATTCGACTCCCCAAAAACTACCTGGCACGGTTCCAGGTACTGGAATACCTGCGGGCCTTTCTGGCCGGACGGATGGGGTGGAGCGTTCTGAATGCCACGTTTGTGATCTCCGGCGCATTTGGTGTGTTCCGACGATCCACGGTAGTGGACGCAGGCGGATATGCTACCGATACTGTCGGGGAAGACATGGAACTGGTTGTTCGACTGCATCGCTACTGCCGGGAAAATAGGATCCCATACCGGATCGCCTACATGCCCGATCCGGTCGCCTGGACTGAATGCCCCGAATCGACAAAGATCCTGGGCCGCCAGCGTGACCGCTGGCATCGGGGGCTTATGGAAACGATGTGGCGACATCGACGAATGCTATTTAATCCACGGTATGGATTGATCGGACTATTGGTGTGTCCGTACTTTTTCTTTTTGGAGATGCTCGGACCGATTATTGAGTTTATGGGCTACATTTCATTCCTGATCATATTGTTCCTGGGTTCGCCCACCGCCGTCTACATTGTGGCGTTCCTGCTGGTCGCGTTTGTGCTGGGGGTGGCATTATCGCTGGCCGCGGTGGGGCTGGAAGAAATTTCGTTCCGCCGGTATCCGCGAACTTCGGATCTGATCGGACTGTTTTTGCTGGCGATTCTGGAGAATTTCGGCTATCGACAGCTCAATACTTATTGGCGAATCCGTGCGGTGTTCTCCAAGATTCGCGGTGTGAAAGGGTGGGGCAAGATGGAACGAAAAGGATTTGCCACGGAGGCGAAAAAATGAATCCGTTGTTCTTCTGTGTTTCACTATCCATGATAGGTGCATCACCCATCACAGACGCGAACGAGGCATTGTCTCGTGGAGATTATGAGACGGCCATCCGGGAATATCGCCGTATCCTTGAAGGGGAACCGAAGTCCTATGAGGGGCGATTCGGATTATCTCGAGCGCTTTATTACACCGGAGAACATGGGGAAGCGGTTAAAGTATGCTCGTCGATTCTGCAGGATACTCCGAGCGATGCCGATACGCACCTCCTTCGGGGTCGCGCACTGGCCGCGCAGGGAAGTTATGAAGATGCGGAGAAGGACCTGCTCTTCGTGACAGAGAATTACCCGAAATATGGCGATGCCTGGTCGGCGCTCGGTGATGTCTATGTCTGGTCAAAACGACCGGAACGGGCGGTCCAGGCGTACACGAAACGGATGGAGCTGGAACCCGATAATCCCGATGCATACCTGGCCCGCGCAAAGGCTTACCGGGAGAACCGGCAGTTTTCGCTCACTCGTCAAGACCTGGCAGTTGCACGCTCCAAGGGAGGCGATGCGGATGAGATCGAGCGGATATCGAACGGATTGAACCGCGCACCGGACGCCTTGCCGTGGGAATTTGGTGTGAATTACTCCTATCAATCGTTCAGCGAAGACCGTGCGGATTGGCACGAGACGACGGCGTACGTCCAGCGGACATTTTCGCGCGGTTCCCTGGCGGTGGAATCCGTCCGGGTCCGCCGGTTCTCCTCGTGGGATGAGGCGGTGGCGCTGGACGGCTACCTCGATCTCTGGCCGAGTGCCTATATCAACTTGCGGGGGCAGGTCACTCCCGAAGCCGATGTGCTTTCTGATTCGGAATATGCCGTAGAGCTGTTCCAGGGATTCGGGGACGGTTGGGAGATCTCCGGAAGATACAACTATCGAAATTACCCGGATAACAACCTTGATATCTATGGAATTTCGTTGGGCAAATACCTGGGAGACTGGTATCTCCGCGCGCGAGCCTCTTTCCTGCCGGAAGACGACCACACCCTGGACTCTTATGGATTAACTGTTCGACGCTATTTGACTACTGCGGATGATTTTATCGAACTCAACGCCGGACGCGGCAAGGAGATGGTAACGATTGGTGCAGGTCCACGGATTGAGACCCATCGCACATATTCCTTTTCCTGCCGGTTACAGAAATTTGTCACCCCAAACTGGGGATTTACCCTGGGAGTGAATTACGACGATCAGGAGGAACTTCCCGTGGGGCGCGGCGTTTCAGCGGGAATTATCACCCGCTGGTAAAGGGGAGCGGGGGCGTCCCGCCCCCGACTTGGAGTGCGGGAGCGGCAGCTCCCGCCTTATCACTTCTCCTCATACTTCTCCCGAAACCTCTGTTTCAGCAATTCCTTCTCCGCCGCCCATTTTCGTTTCACAACCTCTTCTTCGCTCACTTCCTCGGCCTGTTTGCTCTTCGCGGGTAGTTTGTCCACGGCGGAATACCGTGCCGTGATCCGGCGGAGCAGTTCTTTGACATAGTTCGGGTTGGATTCGTTGATGTCGTGTTTCCGCAATTCGTCACACGCTTCCCGGTACAGGAACGGAATCGACCTCTCGATGGCTTGAAGCCCATTCCCACTCAAAATCTCCTTGATGTGATTCCCCCTGGAATAGATGTCCGAAGGAGATTCCAACGTCGGCTCCAGGCGCAGAGAAGGAAATCGCGCCAATAGCGTGTTGAGCAGCAGGGGGCGCATCAAATCGGGAAGCCTTACCGATTCAAATCGGCGAGTCAGTTCTTCCAGCGAACAAGAGGCATATCCCTTCTCATCGAACACATCGATCGGATCCATGGAGTCCTTGATGCCGTAGCGATGTCTCTGTCCGTGGCCGATGAGCAGGGAAAACGTGCCGCATGGCTCGAGCTGCAGGAGTGGGACCACGGAGAGAGACCAGCGATTGACAAAATGCTTGAGATGAGGGCCATACGAACGTCCATCCATCCAATAGTACAGGTCGGCGCGGTCCTCGCTGCTGGCTTGGTTTTCCGAGAGAGAAGAGGTAACAGACAGGTTTGTATCCGGTGCAGCAGGGCACGGCAAAAGTCGCAACGAGCCGAAAAGTACCGCCTTCGGGATTTGCTGCCAACTTGCATAGCCCTGTACTTCCCGGACATGGAGAAGCATCCGTTCTTTCCTGGGCCAGGAGCTACCGGATTGCTCCAGGATGGAAAGAATATTGAATGCGGACAGGAACAGGCAGGTCTCGAGCGTGAGACCGCTGAAACTGCACAGGTATCCGGGAAGCTCGTTACATTCCATATCGACATTCAGGGGATACTGATTGGGCAAGGATGTCGGGGTCTCGGTATGTTTCGTGTCGTACACCGTATAGGGGCGACCGTCGGGTGCTAATCCGGGCGGCAGGGATTCCAGTTCCGCTGGGGTGTAATGCCGAATGGCGAAAGTCATGGACTCCATGCGGCTGACACTGGGCTTCGGTTCCAGGATCAGCTCAAAAATACCGCCGGTCATTCCCTGGTTGTACAGAATTCCGGGGATCTCTTTGAACCCTTCAATTCTCTTGAACAATCCCATAAAGAAATTGGGATGGCGCAGGATCTCCCGGTACGTGCTCTTGACCTCGCCTTCCTCGCGGGATGCGCTGAGTGGGTGATAGAAGAAAACACCTCCGTAGTCATTTGCGTGCAGACCGCCTGTGATATACACCTTCGCCACTCCCGGCAACCCATCGGCAACCACTTTCACTGCCTGATCGGTTTCGACCGTGGATTCCTCAACGAAAGAAGGTTGCTTCATGGAAGGCATGGGAAGTCCGGCCGCACGATTGACTACCGACAACAGGTGACCGGGGTCCAGGAACCGCTTTGCGATGTAGCCTTTCGCACCCAGGCTGATCGCCGTATGCACGGATTCGCTGGTGTTATCGGCTGTCAGCATGATGATGCAGAGTTTCGGATCGATTTCGCGGAGGACCGGCAGAATCGTCAGTCCGTTTCCCTGAGGCATCCGGATATCCAGAATCAGGACATCCGGATGTTTTTCGACAACCTGCACGATGGTCTCTACCCCGGTTTGGGCCTCTCCGCAGACATGGTAGCCGTTGCGCTCGAAAAGCGTCTTGAGCATCAGCAACGTATCGGGGTCATCATCGCTCAGCAGAATGCGGGGGATGGGAGGGGGCGTTTTGGGAGTTGTCTGGTCGTTCATGGCATTAGGCTGCAGGGCAACCACGGCGGGTTGCCCCTACGAGCCGTGTTTCCTGTAGGGGCAGGCCCCTGTGCCTGCCCAATAGGTCTTCTCCCTCTCCCTCCGGGAGAGGGTCGGGGTGAGGGAAATCCCACGCAATCTATATCTATTCGAACGACTCAATCCGGCTGAACAGGTGATTCCGGGTAGTCAGAACAAATGTAGTCTGCTCGTCGGCGGCCTTTTTCAACGCCTCGAGAGATCGAGTAAATTCATAGAATTCGGGGTCGCTCTGGTAGCCGAGAATCTGCCGTTCCTCTTTCGTTTCCGGATCGGTCTCCACGAATCCCTGGGCATAGATTTTGAGGGCCTCAGCTTCCCCTTCTCCCTCGATAACCCGTGCCTTGCGAAAGGCGTCGGCCTGTGTGATTCGGACTTCTTTGTCCGTCTCCGCCTTAATCTGTGTTTGTTTGGCTTTGCCTTCCTCTTCGTATTTCATGGCGATTCGCTGCCGTTCGGCTTTCATGCGGTTATAGACTTCTTGCATGTTCTCCTCAGGCAATTCCGCGCGCTGCAAACGGACATCGATTACCAGAACCCCGAACTCGCGCGCAAGCGGCTGGCACTGTTCGGTGACTTGTTTCATGATTTCTTCACGACCTCCCGATATGGAGGTCACGGTGTTGCTGAGTGGGAGTTCCATCTCACGTTCCAGGATACGGTTGGAAGTTCGAATCACTGCCTGGTAATCCCGTCGGCCCAGCTCTCTGCGAAGAACCGAGTAGATGATGTCTTCCAGGCGGGTCTGGGCTTCCTGTTCCGTGCGGACATTCTGCATAAACCGAAGGGGATTCATGATCCGCCATCGCGCGAAGTTGTCCACAAAGAGGGTCCGCTTGTCGCCCGTGGTGATGGGATGGGGATCGGATTCATATTCCAGCAACCGATTATCAAAACGAGTCGCCTGTTGAAGGAAGGGGATCTTGAATGCAAGCCCGGCACCGAAACTGACGCTCACACTCAAATTGGATTTCCGGTTGGCTTCTTCGATTTCCGTACGGAGCATCTGCCTCTCTTCCTCATCGCGCGCCCCTGAAATCACCCGGACGGGTCGGCCCCATTGGGTGATCACGATCTGATCTCGTTCGGTGACGATGAACAGGCAGCTGCCCACGACAACCGCGATCACCACCAAACCGATAACGAGAGTTATTCTCTGGATTTGATTCACAACATCACCTCTGTTCGGTTCCCGTGGTTTGATTTGCCGGTTGCAGTGGTGGCTCGGCGACCGGATTACGCGTACCTGCCCCTCTCAACTCCTGAAGATTCAGCAGTTTAAAAATATCCTGATCCGCGCCGAGAATGATCTTCTCCTTTCCGGGCAGGATCTCTTCTATGGTTTCCAGATACAAGCGTGTCCTGGTGACCTCTTTGGCCGCCTGGTATTCACGCAGAATCCGGTCGAATTTCTCCACCTCACCTTTGGCCTCAATAATCCGCTGCTCTTTTTTTGCCTCGGCCTCATTGATGGTCTTTGCGACGGTTCCCTGGACCTTGGCCAGTTCGCTGTTTTTGTAGCCTTCGGCTTCATTGATATACCGCTCGAAGGACTGACGTGCATTCTCGACCTCGCGGAAGGCTCCGGCGACCTGTTCGGGCGGGGAGACATCCTGCAACTGAACAGTCACAATGGAAACGCCGAGACCGTACAAATCGGCCAACTCCTGGAGTTTCTGGAAGATCTCGGTCTCGATAGCGGCTTTATCGCGGGTCAGCGGAGCATCGATTTCGTAATCCCCCACAACCTGGCGTGTGGCGGCTTCGGCCAGATTCTTCAGGGTTGAGTCCGGGTTGCGGACATCGAACCGGTACCGGAATGCGTCCGAAACGCGGTACTGAACCGCCATTCCGATCAGCACCACGTTCTGATCGCCGGTCAGCATGACCTGCTCGTTAGGAACTCCCTTGGTCTCTGTGCGGAGATCCATTTGTGTCGATCTGTATCCCAGTTCCAGGCGTTTGATCTCTGTGACCCGTTCCAGCTCGACCGACTCGATGGGCCAGGGCCAGCGGAAATGAATCCCCGGACCGGCGGATCGCACATACCGACCGAACCGAAGAACCAATCCCTGTTCTTCGGTTCCAACCGTAAACCACGGTCGCCCGGAAACGATCACAATCAGAATCACGATCCCCAGGAGCACATAGAGAAACCGCTTCGCCCCCGGAGATCCCGGTCGCAACACAATCGTGCCGTCTTTGTCCGTAAACCAGTCTTTCATAGAATGCCTCACCTACTCCACATTCTGAACCTGTTCGCGCAGACGGTCAATCTGGCCCTTCAAATGAAGCACCCGTTCGACCACTTCCATGGACGAGCTCTTGGCTCCTGCCGTATTCGCTTCGCGGAACATCTCCTGGCAGAGGAAATCCATCCGCCGTCCCACCGCCGTGTAGTTCTCCGTATCGGCCGTATTCTCATCCAGGAGCGCATGAAACTGGCCGACGTGACTCAGAAGGCGCACGCATTCCTCCTGGATATCGGACCGATCCGCATAGAACGCAAGTTCCTGGACCATGCGGCTTTCGTCCAGCTCGACACGATCCAGCCATTCCTTGATGCGGTCTGAGATCTTCTGACGATACTCAGTCAGGACCTGCTCCCGACAGCCCAGGATTTCACGGGTCAGCCGCTCAATCTCCTCGATTCCGTGAAGCAGTTCCTTCGCCAGGTTCGCGCCCTCACGGATCTTCATTTCCATCAGCCCGGCAAGCCCCGTTTCCACCACGCCGTGCAGTGTCTCCCAGGCATCATCCGCCGAGATCACCTGTTCATCAATCTCAAAGACTCCAGGAAGGTTCAGAAGGAACTCCAGGCGCACCGTGCCCATGTCGGGCAACTGATGCTGCAGCGAGTTGATGCAATCCAGGTATCGCTGGGCCAGGCCGGGATTCGCCTGGACTGCCATATCGCCGTTCTTCTGAGTATCGCCTCTCAGAAAAAGCTCGATTCGCCCACGGGAGATCTTCTTCTGCACAAGCTCCCGCACCGGAACCTCCAGCATGGAAAGCGAACGGGAAGAGTGATAGTGGATGTCGAATCCACGGTGGTTCAGGGATTTGATTTCAAAATGATAATGACCGGAGTTGATATCCTGGTGAACTCCGGCATACCCGGTCATGCTTCGAATCATGTTGTTTTGTGTCTCCAAATCGACAAAGTGTCTCTCAGTCGTATCCGATCACGGAAGACTCATTTACAGGGGCGCTGAGAAAGCGTCCTTGCATCCGTCATCGCCAGCCTCCCTCCGGCGGAGCCGTGCCCCGTCCCGTCATCGCGAGGAGCAGCCCGGAGTCTGCGTAGGGCCGCGACGTGGCGATCTCAGACCTTGCAGAGATTCCTCACATTCGTTCGGAATGACAATAGGCCTGTCATTTCGACCGAAGGGAGAAATCTCATCCAAGCGCCCAGCATTTCCTATCAGTTCGCGATGACGGAGCAGGAACTGTACTGTCTTCTTAGCCCTGCCCGTGCGCCGGCGCGGACGAGAATACCTTGACGGACAGAGTAGCGTAGCATATTTTTGATTTTTCGCCATTGCCCGGCGGATTTTACAGAAAGGCGGTTCGAATCGCATGACAGCGAGAATCGGCGTGATCGGTGGTTCGGGAGTGTATGATTTCGAGGGCGTGGAGTACCGGGATGAGGTCTGTCCCGATACGCCTTACGGAAAGCCTTCGGATTCCATCCGGCTGGGAACTTATGCGGGAAGGGAACTGGCCTTTCTGCCGCGTCATGGACGCACCCATCGGTTCAATCCGACCAACGTTCCCTATGCCGCCAACATTTACGCGCTGAAAACGTTGGGGGTGGAGTGGATCATCGCGCTGAACGCCGTCGGAAGCCTGCGGATTGAGCTGGCCCCGCTGCACCTGGTGATCCCCGACCAGCTGATCGACCGGACACGAAGCCGGGTGAACACCCTGTTCGATCCCATCGCCGTGCATGTGGGATTCGCCGACCCGTTCTGCAATTCGCTTCGGCATGTGCTGATCCGCGCGGCGAAGGAATGCGCACTGACCGTGCATGAAAAGGGCACCTATGTCTGCATGGAGGGACCCCTCTTCTCCACCAAGGCGGAATCGCATTTGTATCGCAGCTGGGGCGCGGACCTGATCGGCATGACCGCGCTGCCGGAAGCGAAACTCGCGCGCGAGGCGGAGATCTGCTACGCCGGTATCGCCTCGGTGACGGATTATGATTGCTGGCATGAAGAAGAGGAGACTGTCGATATCCAGATGGTAATCCGCAACCTGCTCAAGAATGCGGAGAACGTGAAGAAGGTGGTGTTGAAAGCGATCCCTCTCGTTCCACAGTCGCGGGATGGCGACCCGTGCGCATCCGCGCTTGCCACGGCGGTGATCTCAAAACCCGCCGATTTCCCGCCCGATAAACGGGAAGCCTTCCAGTTTCTGACGAAAAAATACCGGTAAATACGTGGCGCGGGCGTCTCGCCCGTGGTCAATCGTCATTCCGTCGCAGGCCGGAATCCAGGAAAGGCGGCAGCAAGGGCGGACAGCCGTCCGCCCCTACGGTCGTTCAATCCCCAATCCGCAATCCCCAATCCGCAATCCCCAATCCCCAATCCCCAATCCCCAATCCCCAATCCCCAATCCCCAATCCACAATCCGCAATCCACAATCCGCAATCCACAATCCGCAATCCGCAATCCGCAATCCACGATCCGCAATCCGCAATCCGCAATCCATTAGTGGTAACATAAATCGCTGGACGAGCCGGTAGGTCTGTTGTCCCCCAGTGATCCTCATCATACGTATTTACATGCAGAGGAGTGCAGATTTCATGAACAGGTCGGCTGACTTACTGCAAGCCGGTGAGACGGAGTTGTTCAGCCGCCTGTTCGACCAGGTCGGGCCTTCTTTGTTGCGCCTGGCGTGCGGAATACTCCTTGACCCACGAGAAGCGGAGGATGTGGTGCAAGAGGCGTTTCTTCGCCTGCTCCGGGTGTCCAGAAACGGGCGACTGCGCGGCGACGAGAATTCATCCGTTGCGCTCCTTCGGACAATCGCCCGGAACCTGGCCATCGACCGCCTTCGTAAGCGGAAAGCCTGGGACAACGCGCAGAATGCGGGTATCCATGACAATGACGACAGCGTGGAGACACCGCTTGCATGGTCCGAGGGAAGGGAACTCGAGCACCGACTTCTGGCACTGATGGGACATCTTTCGCCGCTCCAGCGCGTGGTGTTTCTGCTTCGTGCTTTGGAGGGGCTTGCCAACCGTGATATCGCCGAATCTCTCGGCATCAGCATTGAAGACGTCAAAACGCACTTGAAGCGGTCACGGGCCAAATTGATTCCCCTGTTGCAGGAATTCGAGGAACTCCGATGAGCGAACCGAACGGACATATCCAGGACGAAACGGAGCGGCGCGTGGCCACCCTTTTCGAGAAAGCCGAATTCTGGGTCGATCTCGCGGGGACAAAACGCCGTATGCTTCAGTCCCTTGGAAAGGATGCCACCGCTCACCCGGTCCGCCCGTGTGCAGTGGCATGGTTCCCGTTTCTCGCAAGAGAGAATCTCGCGTTCACGCTCTCATTTGCCGTTGTGCTGATCACTCTTGGGATCTTCCTGTTTGCGCCAGCGGCGTCGCTTGGAACGTACCGGGGAGCGCTCGCGGTCTATCACCCCCTGAGCGGTCAATGGGAAGTCGCGCGGGCCGGGGAGATTCCGGCGGATCGACTATTGCGGGCGGAGAGTGAGGAGGTGTCTCTTACGCTCATGGATGGCTCGTCCATCACGCTTTCGCCCGATTCATTCATCGAAGTATCCAAAACTGGGATTGATCTGCACCGGGGCAGGATCATCGCCGATGTAAAACCGCAGGCGGTGGGCCATCCGTTTCGTATTCAAACCCCGACCGCGAAGATCAAAGTCCTCGGCACACGGTTTTCCGTAACGGTGGAGTGACGATCATGAGACGAATGCTGTGGATATCGACTTTGATTGTTGTTTGCCTGATGGCGGCCGTGCTGGGATGGCAGGAATACGGAACACGTCGGCAGATTCCCCCGCTGATTACCCCAAAGACCAGGGTGGAGGTGTTCGAAGGCGCGGTCGAGGTGCAGACGGCGGATGCTACTCGTGTCCTGCACAACGGTGAGAGACTTGTCGATTCGGAGGTGG
>JAKPYU010000124.1 GCA_029568995.1 Candidatus Omnitrophota bacterium
GCGGAAATCCGGCGCGAGATCCGTTCCCTGTTCGCCTGCGGCACATGTCTTCTTGAACTGTATGTCACACCCGGAAAACTCAAACCGCAACATTGGGATGATCTGGCGGAAGCCATTTTCTGGAACCGGCAGAACGCCGATGTGCTGGTCGATACGCACTGGATCGGTGGCGATCCGGGCGAGGGGGAACCGTACGGCTGGGCGTCCTGGACAAACGAAAAGGCTATTCTTGCCGTTCGCAATCCCCGCCCCGAATCGCAGAAATTTACCCTGGAATTGGCGGAGCAGTTTCAAATACCTCCGGACGCACCGAGAGTTTATATCCTCAAAAGCCCATGGAAATCGGACACGCAGAAACATGCACTGGAAGTCCCCGCCGATTCGCCCTACCCCCTGACCCTCGAACCATTCGAAGTCGTTGTTTATGAAGCGTTCCCGAAACCGGAATCGGAAATTCCGACCGAATCGAGTGAAAAACCATGACCACGCGACGCGATATGCTGAAATGGATGGGAATCGGAGGGATCTCTTTCCCGCATTGTATTTATTCGAACAACAAGGACAACGCCATGATTCAACCGAATATCCTTCTCGTTCATGTTGATCAACTCCGATTCGACTGCCTCGGCATTTCCGGCAATCCGGATATCCACACGCCGAATATCGATGGCCTTGCCGCCCATGGAGTTCGATATACCAATAGTTTTTGCCCCTACCCGATCTGTACGCCGTCACGCTATTCTCTCCTTTCAGGACTGTATGTCCATGAGCACCGGGGACATGACAACCATTGCACTCTCGCGCCGGATATTGACACCTTTCCAAAGCGGCTACGTGATGCGGGATACCATACCAAGGCAGTGGGCAAGATGCACTTTACCCCCACTTATCTGGATGTCGGTTTTCAGGAAATGGAACTGTCCGAGCAGGATGGATTAGGCCGATGGGATGATGACTACCATCGTGATCTCATGGGCCTGAATCTGGTGGACAAGAACGATTTGGAGGATCAACGAAAGGAATATCGTGCCGATGCTCCCGAAGAGTATTGGAAGAAATTGGGTGCCCTTGTATCGAATCTCCCCGAAGAGCATCACAGCACCACCTGGATCGGGGACCGTGCCGTCAATTCACTTGAGAAATGGACCGATACGACTCCGAATCTGCTCTTGGTTGGATTCATCAAGCCCCATCATCCATTCGACCCGCCTGCTCCCTGGCATGAAATGTACAATCCGAAGGCTATCGCGCTGCTTCCCGGTTACCTGGAACGCTGCCCTGACATGGAATATCAGTACCACAAAGGCTACTTCGATAATCGACTCTGGGACGAGACCGCTTTACGCTATGCCACGGCCTATTACTATGCAACGATCTCGCAAATCGACCACCATGTCGGACGAATGATCGCGACGTTGAAGAAAAAAGGCCTGTATGACAACACGATGATTATTTTCACAAGCGACCACGGCGAGTACATGGGATTTCATCATCTCATGCTGAAGGGGAATTACCTGTACGATCCCCTCGTCCGTGTCCCGCTCATCATCAAGTATCCTCATTCCCTCGATGCCGGATTATCTTCCGACGCATTGGTGAATAATGTGGACGTTGCTCTAACGATCCTGAAAGCGGCCGGGGTACAGCCTGCCTCAAGCATGAAAGGCCATGACCTGCGGGAAAAGAAGGATGCGCGTGAATTCATTTTCTGCGGCCGGACAGAGGTCATGGTTCGCAGCCGGACGCGAAAGCTGATTCTAACCCAGCGGGAAAACGCGAAACAAGCCTTCTTTGACCTTACAAAAGATCCGCTTGAATTGGAGAATCGCTATAATAATCCCGAATATCAGGAGGAGATTCTTCATTTGCGCAAAGTAATTTCCGAGTGGCGTCCGGATGAGTACCTGACAACAAATACTTTCCTGGACGAAGACGCGGCGCAGATCGATCAGCCCAATGTCCCTTCCCGTGACCGCAGTCATCGGGGAAAAATCATTGAGTATTACCAGGCAAAAATGAAGGCGCTGTAGATCAATGAGTCGCTATTTCTGTTCCTCCTGCAACAACTCGACGATTTTCCGCCTCAGTTCGAGTGAGTCAATCATGCCCAACTGTTTGTAGACAATCTCGCCGCCGGGCCGGATCAGGAGAGTCATCGGAATTCCCCCCATCCACACCCGTCCGGTCGCCTCAACAAAGGCATCCAGATTGCCGTCCGCGACAACGAAATTGCGCGAAGACGATTCCTGGTCCTGTAGAAATGCCAGTACATCCTTTTCCACACCCGGTCCCTCAGTCAAATCGTCAACGCTCAATGTCACGAAATCGAATTTCCGATGTCGATACATGCGGAAAATTGTGACGAGTTCGGGAAATTCAATCTGGCAGGGTCCGCACCAGGTCGCGAAGAAATTCACCATGAGCAATTTATCGGAGTTATTCTTTAATAATTGAGCGAATGTCGGCGCGTCGGTCTTTTCCAACGTCACAGGCTCCGCGCGGACCTGTGTCATCCATTCTTTGACAGATTCCCGTTTCGCGGCCCATTTAATCGAACATCCCCGTGTCGGTGTGTTGTTTTCGGGAATCGGTTTGCCCGCAAGGAGGGCATCGAGCGCATCCCGAACATAATGCTTCTTGACCCGCTCGGGATTATCGGAATCGTCGAATCCTCCCTCATACTGCAACTTTCTCTCTTTGTCGAAGATGAAGATGTGCGGTGTTGCGCGCGGGCCGTATTTCTTCGACGTCTCCTGAGTTTCACCGTCGTAGAGATAAGGAAAATTAAATTCATGATCTTCTGCGCGGATCTTGCATTCCTCGAGTGAGTCGCCAACATCCGTATATCCCATCTCATTCAGCCGCAACGCTTCCGGGTGGTTTGGCGAAATCGCCACAATGGCCACACCTTTTTCCTTGTAGTCCGTAACCAGTTTCTTGATCCGCCCCTCGTATGCCTGGGCGGTCGGACAATGATTGCAGGTGAAAATGATTACAAGAACGGGGGCATCGGAATATTCGGCTAACTGGTGCGACTGATCGTCCACACCGGGCAGATCGAAATCCGGCGCAAGACTGCCGATTGCCAGGGGCTTGATCTCCTCCTCCGCGCTGAAAACGGATGTGACGAAAAGAAAACACGCCGCGACAAGAAACACTTGATTCCACATGGCGGGACTCCTTCTCTGTTCTTGAATCGGACACGCGATTTCCGTATCCGGTGTTTGGCTCACAATGCCTTGCCTCTATTCTATCACCGACACATCAATACTCAATTCCCGGTTGGCCCTTGATTCCCGCGTCGAAAGGATGCTTGACGCAGCACATCTCGGTCACCAGGTCCGCAAACTTGATTGCGGCCTCCGGCGCGTCTCTTCCGGTCAGGAGAACATGCATCCATGGCGGTCGATTCTGTAACGCATTTCTGACCCGTTCCCAATCGAGATAGTTTCGGGAGAGAACATAGTTGATTTCATCAAGAATGACCAGATCATGATCCCCATTATGGATAACCTGTTCCGCCAGATTCCACGCCTCCATGACCCCGGCACGCTCGCGCTCGAAATCTCTTGTCTCCCAAGTGAATCCCTCTCCGAAACTGCGGATTTCAAAGGGAAAGGGAAAATGCGTCACCAAGAGTTTCTCGCCCGTGTTCCATTTCCCTTTCAGAAACTGAATCATGAACACGCTCCAATTCCACCCCAATGCGCGAAAAACTAAACCGAGCGCAGCGGTTGTCTTTCCTTTCCCGTTTCCCGTGTACACAATAACGAGTCCTTTCCGGGAAGCGCGTGGCGCCGAAGAAATCTGTTCAGGAGAGGCATCCGGATTCATGATAAGCATTCTCGATGACTATTCAATCATTTGACCGGTCTCACATGTCAACTTACGGAGATCACAAGATCAGGCTTGCCGTTTCGGATCGGGAACACTCGGTTACAATCCCCGCAGACAATGGATTGCTCTTCCCACCGGACAGAGGTTTTGCAGGATGGGCAGGTCGCAATCCTTTCCAATAATGCTCTTTTGCTGCCGGCGCGTTCCGATCCTGTCGGATCGCCAGGCTTTATCGCGTGAAGGCAGTAGTTGTTTGGCATCTGTGGAATCGGGACCGCTTTCGGATACTCCTGCGCGGCTCCCTCCATATTGTCCAGTGACCGGAACAGGGGCCTCAGGCTCCGGTCGAGAAGCTGATTCATTTGGTTGTGTACTTCCGGTGGGACCATGGAAAGGCCAAAATCGACAAGGCTGAGCGCGGTTTCAAACAGGCTGTTCGATGGCCGCAAAAAGCGGATGTCGAGTCCACTGGTCTTGCAGAGGTGTGCGAGGCCATATCGTGTATATCGAAAGAAATCATAAGGAACCTCATGTTCCGCAATGGTAAACGGCACGTAAAGGAACAGGTGCCCACCCGGTTTGAGAACTCGGTAGAACTCCGAAAACGCCTGGGCCGGATTCGTGTAGTGCTCAAGGCTGGTAAAATTCAGACCGACATCGACGGTCTCGGTATGAATGGGAAGAGCATGGGCGTCGCCGATCAGGTCCAACTTGCTGTAGTCCCATTTCGGATTTCCGATACCGGAGTCAATCGCGAGGTACTGGGCATGCGCGAAAAAGGCCTTGTAACGGCATTGCCCGGCGCTGATATCCAACACAACCGATGTTTCCGAGCAGTGTAGTGAAGCCTCCCAAAGCAAAGAGAACACGGCCTCGCCAGGCTTTGTCTGGGGGACGGCCGTCCATCCCATGTCCGTGGAGAATCTCCGCCGCAATTCCTCCCGGGACAGACGTTCGGGCAACTCCGGGAACCGCTCGTTTGTCTCAGTCATGTTGAAGTCCTTGTTTCAAAGATGCCGAATCGCTCGACGTGGACCGCCGTTGCCTGCAGATGTGATCAATTAACAAATACTCAGAGAACGTAATCCTCCGGGAAATTGTACATCCGTGGCGCACGGTGCGGCCTGTGCTTTCGCGTGGTGGCAAATAACTGACAGAAAAGCGTTGACATGTTGTATCGATTCCACAGTTCCTCTTTCGAGCGGTAAGAAGGCGTCCAATGCTCCTGCTCCATCTCCTTAAAGACTCGTTCAGCGGAACACCCACGAATCTCCCTGGCATAGTTCCTATCGGCGAACGGCTCATTCCGTACCCGGATATCCGACAGAACGGCCTTATTGCGGGATTGGACGGCATCAATGATCGTGCGAATATCCTCAATTGTCTTCACAATCGGGACCTGGCCGAAGAAATCCTTCACCTGCTCGTCATAAATCCGCATCACCTGGGGTAATAACAATACTGTCGGAACTCCCGCCAGAACTCCTTCCAGGTAACAAGTGGAGGGAATCGAGATCAGCAAATCCACCGCTTTCAGCAAACGGGTCAAATGAAAATCGAAGGCATAGCACATGTCGTCCAGAAGAAGAATGAGGTTCTCGCAATCCAGAATCTTCGAGTACATTGGCGGTTTTTCGTGCGGACCGACTTTCAATACAAATAACACATCGGGAAACTCGAGAACTGTCCGACAAACCATTTCAATCGACGGAGAATAATCCTCCCATTGAGGGTCGAAATGGGTAGCAATCAGGGCAACCAAATTAAAAGGACGGTAATAATCTCCAAAAAGATCCGTGAATGCGCAGGGTGTTTCCTGGAAGTAGGCATCGAATTGAGGTGAACCGGAAATGACCAGGCGACTTCGATCAACCATGTATCTCGGCAGATCGGGAACATAGGGGCTGGGGCCGGTGTAGTAGTCCACATTGGCCTGCGAATGGACAAATACTCTATCGGAGAAAAAACTGACCGGGCGAGTGTCACCCCGCGTTGCCCCATGTTGGATCAGGCCTGTCCTGGCTCCGCAGAGCGATGCCGCGAGGGTGTATGACGCGGCATACATCAGGCCGTAATCTCCGTCTCCTTCGATGCTGGTCATCCATAGATCGTTCGGGCCAAGGATATCGAGAATATCCTGATTCCGTTCGGCAACAGTTGGTTCCACTCCGTAGGATCGCAGCCGGCTTTCCGTAACATCCTGATACAGAAGCGGCGCGGTTAGAAACCAGGATGTGAACGCACGGACTTTCTGCGGATCCACCATGCGGAGCAGATTTTCAAAGTGCTTCCAGGCGTTATGCCCCAGGCAGGCAAAGTTTAAATTTCGGGACAGATTCCAATGTTTTCTCTCGATAGGCGGGAATGTAGGACCGTCCTTTGAAATCTTCAGCAGGAAATAGGCGGCCTCCATCCCTTGTTCTGCCGGGGTCGACCGAAAGGGAAAATTAAGGGCGCGGCCGGTTCGGGGATATTTCTCCAGTGCAATGGACTTCATCCGTTCGGATGTACAGTCTTCCACGATCTCAAATCCGGATCCCCGAAAGCAAGTTCGCCACCATTGTGCCGGACGGATGCAGTTATTCGGAAAAACGATGTCGAAGAATAGCCTGACGGATACCAGTAGAAATGCCGGATTGATCTCGCGAAACAAACAAAGGTAGTCCTCTACTCGATCCGGATTCTGTTGAGACAAGAAATCCATGCAGATCAGGAGGTCATATTGACTCGGTACAGGCGGCTTCTGAGTCGGATGGACGGCATCCGCGCTGTTCAGCGACTCCACAAGATACTTGGACGGCTCCACTCCCTGTACTTGGAAGCCATAAGACCGAAGATACCGAACAACGTCCCCATGCCCGCAGGCGAAATCCAGAACACGACTTGTACCATGTTCGGATCGCAACGCCTCCAGCACCTCGCGAAGCCGGGCAACATTACAGGGAAGAATCCGTCCGGGAATATTGCGATAGAGGAAATCCCGGGAGAGATCGGACTGATGTGCCGGGATGGTCGATTTCGGTTCGGTGTCGAGTGACGTCCCGCGAGGTCCCGGAAAAAATACCTCACGTCTTTCCACCAGCATTTCGGCTCGCCCCAGAGGAATAATGGACAAAGTTAAGGGGACGATCCGGGGGGACCCGGAGATTGGAATGATGCATCGAAATCCGCACGAGTTATCCTTCGGGGAATCGGGAACAACGGAGGTCAGATCCCGTGCATATCGGTCGCAGCGGTATTTGGCCCCGTCCATTTGAATGAATAGTTCATGACCTGTTTCCTGGGAAAGATAAAACCACCCGGACACTTCGACCGAGTCATCGAGCACCTGCCGGGGTCTCGGCGTGTCCCAGGAATATCGAATCTGTTCCGCCATCCTATCACCCGATTATCCGTATTGACTCCGAGACTGTCGCCCGTCCTCTCAGGGGCCCCACATAACAGCCCACAGGCTCCTTCCTAACATGATCGGTCTCTTGAATCAAGCCACAGAGCGAAAACGGGCTGTCTCACCCGTCGGGCTTGACTGGCACAGCGCGGATGTCAAGAATGACAGGATATCCGAACGTTCAGCAAGGAGTGAATCATGAGCCTGGATCTGTTGAAACGACTATCCGAAAAAACGGACAGCAAAATTGTCTTTCTGATTTTTGACGGCCTCGGAGGCCTGGATGCGGGGAAAGGTACAGCCCTGGAAGCGGCGAAAACGCCCAACCTGGACCGCCTTGCAGCGGAAGGAACGGTCGGTTTCGCCGACCCGATTCTCCCCGGAATCACTCCCGGCAGCGGTCCGGCCCATCTGGCTCTGTTCGGATACAATCCCCTGAAATACGACATCGGACGGGGCATCCTGTCCGCCCTGGGAGTGGGCTTCGAAATCAAGGGGGGAGATGTCGCGGCACGGGTCAATTTCGCCACCATCGACAAGGACGGCCTGGTAACGGATCGCCGCGCGGGGCGTATCCCCACGGAAACCTGTGTCCGCCTCTGCGACAAACTTCGGCAGATCCCCCTCGAAGGCGTGGAACTGTTCGTCCAGCCCGAAAAAGAACATCGTGCAGCGGTGGTGATTCGCGGCCAGGGCCTGTCCGGCCAGGTCTGCGACACCGATCCCCAGCGAACCGGCGCAAAACCGATTGTCCCTCATGCCACCAGCGAGAATCCCGCCGCAATTCGAACCGCGAAGATCGTGGAGCAGTTCCTCACTCGCGGATTCGAGGTCCTCAAGGACGATCATCCGGCAAATGCAATCCTCATGCGCGGATTCGACAGTTTTGAGGCGCTTCCCACCATGCAGGAGGTTTTCAATCTGAATCCCGCCGCCATTGCCACCTATCCCATGTACAAGGGCGTCGCTCGCCTTGTCGGGATGACCGTGCTCGATGCCGGAGATACGCCTGCAACGGAATTTGATTGCCTGGAAAAACATTGGAACGAATATGACTTTTTCTATGTCCATATCAAGAAAACGGACAGTTACGGAGAAGACGGCAATTTCGAGGGTCGTGTGCATGTGCTCGAAGAGGTGGACGCCCTTGTGCCGAGGCTGGTGGCACTGAAACCCGCAACCATCCTGGTGACCGGCGATCATTCCACACCGTCCCCGATGAAGGCGCACAGTTTCCATCCGGTTCCGGTTCTGATCCATTCCCCACTGGCCCGACGAGATCCCGCCAGGGTCTTTGGTGAAACAGCCTGCATGACCGGAGGTCTGGGACGAGTGCCGATGGAATATCTCATGTCTCTTGCCCTGGCGCACAGCGGAAAGCTGCAAAAATATGGCGCTTGATCTGACGGAGATTGCGCGGTCCAGTCCTCCGATTGAACGGAGGGTTCTCGGTAACGGGACCGTGATCGTTCACCAGGCAAGCCCTGCCAACCAGATCGTGGCCATCAAGGTATTGGCCCCGATTGGTTCCGTCCAGGAACCGGCGGAACTCGCCGGGCTGGCCAACCTCAGCATCCGACTCCTTCCAACAGGAACATCGCGACATACCGAGCATGAGATCTCCCTGGCCCTGGAGGCAAACGGTGCGCACTTCAGCGCCGAGGCGGGCAAAGACGCCAGCACGGTTTTTCTTCTCTCCACGCAAGCCGGATTTGCGGAAGATTTTGAGGTCCTGTTGGATCTCTTGTGCGACCCGGTCTTTCCGGACAAACCTCTCGCGCGGGACCGCGAAGTGGTTCAGATGATGATTCGGGAGGAAGACGATTCCCCGTTCAATTTCACGTATCGCCTTTTTCGGGAATTCCTGTTCGGCTCTCATCCCTACGGATGGCCAAGTTTGGGACTTGAGGAAACCGTTGCCCGGGTACAAAGAGAGCATGTGGTTGATTTCTCCCTTCGCCAGCGTCGTCCTGAAAGCCTGATCGTGATTCTGGTGGGAGGCGATGAACGATCGAGCATTGTGGATTCCGTCGCCGAGCAGTTCTTGAAATTGCCCCCTCTTTGTGGAGAAGCGTTGCTTCAGCCTCCTGCCGCTCCCGATGAACCTGCCAATCACGGAGTCCGCGAGGAACACCGTGAGGGCGAGGCCGAATGGATTGTATCGGGGACATTCGCGCCCGATTTCAACAGCGAGGATTTCGCGCCGTTCCGCGTCCTGGATTCCGTACTGGCAGGATCTATGGATTCCCGGCTTTTCGTGGAGTTGCGGGAAAAACGTGGGTTGGTTTACCAGGTCGGCAGTCAGTATACGCCGCATTTTCGCTGTGGTGTTTATGCGCTGTATGCGGTCTCCACGCCGGAGAACCGCCCGGAGATTCTCCGTCTCCTGGAGAATGAATGCGAGCGACTGAAAGAGGAGCCGGTTGGCGAGGACGAACTGGAACGTGCTAAGCGATACCTGATCGGTCGCCAGATCATGGGCCTGGAAAGCAATTCCGGCCGTGCTTCGGCGCTCGGCATCTATGAACTGTCCGGTCAGGGTGCCGAGCGGGTTTGCGAATACCCGCAACGCATCGCCCGGGTGACCGCACCGGATATCCGCCGGGTGGCCCAATGCTACCTCAACCGGTTTGTTGCCACCATTACCACCCCCCGCTTGCCTGACATACAATCGTAAGATAATCCTCGGGAGGACCGCGAACATGATCTTCCGTGTATTCCTGTTCTGCACAATATCTCTGTGTTTATCCGCCTCCTCTTTCGCAGATGCCGTCGAGACAGCCCGGCGCAACGGCGAACAGGCCCGGGAAGCCCTCGTCCGCAGCGAGCGGGTCCTGCACGCCTATCTGCAACGCCTGGACCGGACAACCGGCCTGCTGCCGCGAACGGGCAAGGTCTCGACCTGGTATGTTCGGGATTCCGCGGCGGATCTGTACCCGTTTCTCGTGATGGCGGCGTACTACACAGACCGCTCGGTTTTTGACACAACCATGATGGAGATCCTGCGGAACGAGGTACGGCATTCGACTCGCCTGGGAATGCTGTCGGATAACGTGCTTGCGGGGGGCGGATTCGAGAATCAGGAGGTCAATTTGGATTCCATCATGTTCGGTTCTTGCGAATACGCGAAAGACGGACTTCTCCCGCTGACGGAACTGCTGGGACATCACGCCTGGTACGAGCGAATGTGCGGCATCGCGGATGATGTGATCGCACATGCCCCTTACGATTCATCCTTCGGCAAACTGCCTTCTGTGAGTGCGGAGATCAACGGCGAGTTCCTGCAAGTTCTCGCGCGGCTTGCATTTCTTACCCGTGATCCGCGCTATGTTCAGCAGATGATTTCCATCGGCGATTTTTACTTCAACGAGGTAATCCCCAAGTCCAATGGAATTCCGGCGCATCTCTGGGACCTCAAAGAGGGAAAGCCGGCCAACAACGCCTTCGTATTCAGCGATCATGGAAATGAAATCGCCGGGGGACTCTCGGAACTGGTAATGTTTCTGAAAGAAACCGGGCATCCGAAATTTGCGGAATACAAAGGCCCGATGACGGATCTGATGGATACGCTGCTCCAATACGGTCTGAACGAAGACGGGGTGTGGTATTCAAAGATATCCATCACCGACAGGAAGATATTGGATGCCCGCCATGCGCATTGCTGGGGGTACCTGTTCAACGCGGTCTATACGACGTATCTCATCACCGGCGAAGAGCGATTCATCGAGGCGACACAACGGGCCATGCGGGCGGTCACGGAGAAGCCCACATATCTGGATGACCCGGAAGGCAGTGGAAGAAAGTACGGTTCCAATGCCTATTCTGACGCCATCGAAAGCGCGATTGTTTTTCTGAACCGCCTTCCCAACGAGGAAATGTCCGAAGTGCTGGATGTCTGTGTAAAACGTTTCCTCAGCCGTCAGCGCGAAGACGGAATTATTGAAGACTGGTACGGTGACGGCAACTATGTCCGAACATCTTTGATGTATGTTTTCATGAAATCCCAGGGGACATGGATCGAACCATGGCGCGAGGATACGAAACTCGGTGCGGTTCGTGACGGTGAAAAGGTCACGCTGACGCTTGACGCCGAGAAACCGTGGCAGGGAAAAATCCGGTTCGATATCCCCCGGCATAAGATGTACTTCAATCTGCCCGTGAACTACACGCGCCTCAATGAATTCCCCGAATGGTTCACCGTTGACTTGGACCATCTGTATACAGTCCGAATCGGCGATGAGGAAAAAACCTATCTGGGTGGTGAATTGCGGGACGGTATTGCCGTTTCAGCAGGAAACGAGAAGGCGACGGTGATTGATGTCTCTCCCATGGAGGGACCGCCGTACGGGACGAGATGAAGATCCATCCTGATCTCGAGCCTGAGATTCCTCAATTCGTTCGGAATGACAACGAGCCTGTCATTTCGACCGAAGGGAGAAATCTCATCGGCTTCACAGTTCCCTCACTGGCTCTCCCCAAACCGCCATGCCAAATTCTTCCTCAAATAGACGCAGCTTCTTTCGCAGGCCGAATAGTTCCATCGAGGGATCCCCACGAGGCACGAAACGCAGCCGGAGCTGCCCATCGCTATAGTCGCAGTCGATCTGCCGGATGTTTTCGGTATGGCTTCGATCCAGGCCATCCGCGATCCTCAAAATGGAAGCCAGAACCCGGACAATTCTGCGGTCATCCATGCGGAGATCCCGGTATCCTCTATGGCGGGAATGAGGGTGGCTTTTGCGATGATAGCGAGCCACAAGCGCCACAATCAGGCGTTGGCGGTCATCCAGGCCCACAAACGGCTCGGCAAGAATGGCATCCCGCGCTCCCTTGTTGTGGGCATTCGGTTTGATGCTCCAGCCGATATCGTGCAGCAGCGAGGCGCATTCGAGAAGAAGCCGCTCTTCCTTGCCGTAACCGTGCAAAGGGGTTAATTGATCGTAGAGGTCGAGTGCCAGGCGACGGACCTGGAGGGCATGACTCGGCTCATCATCCAGTCGTTCCATCAGTTGGCGCGCTTCTTTCAAAGCCAGATCCTGCGCGCTCCTGGGAAGCGATTTTTCGGACATCTGTCTCTTTTCGGTCTCAACCGGATTCATCAGCCGTAGCTCAATTTCAGCAGAAAAAGTGCCCCGCAAGAGGCTATTTGAAATTACATCCACTATAATTTAGCGGATACGGGCTGGTTTTCCAGGGAAGTTTGCAGATCCGTGACTGCCGCTTGAAGTCGTATTGACCGCTCGGCAGGGACGCCTGGCCTGCCGGTGGGACAGGCCGGTGGGACAGGCCTCCGTGCCTGTCGTCCCTTCGGGTCACTCCAAAGGGATCTGAACCGTTGATACCATAATTCGTCGTCCGGAAATCAAGCCGCGACGGTAATCTGGAAACCTGCAATGATCTCCACTCGAAAACGAGGCGTACCCAAAGGGCCGCTGTACAAGTTTGTGATCGTCGATCTTCTGGTCGCTGTCGCGTCCATGCTCGCGGCATTTTGGATCAAGTTCGGCGAATACCCTTTTCCGGCACAAAACTTCCTTTTTATCGCCTATCTCTTTCCTGTCCTGTTTGCCATCCGTTTTTTTGTCTTTCTGAAATTCAGGCTGTATGATTTCCGACGCCGTTACACACCGTTCGATGTTGTCTATCTGACCCTGGGGGCTGTTGCTTTCTCGCGAGTTGTAGAAAGTTTCGCCGTTTACTATGTTGCGCTGTATGGGTCCACCGACACGAATCTCCAGCCTTCCCGCGCGATTCTCTTTCTGTGGGATCCCGCCCTGTTCTGGCTGGGATGCTGCGCATGGCGTCTCCTGTATCTCCTCCGTCGCCGACGATGGGCCTATGACCGCACCCGTGTATTGATTGTCGGTGCGGGGGACCAGGGAGAAAGCATCCGGCATGATATTTCCGAGTACTCCGCGTTGGGGCATGAGGTCATTGGCCTGGTAGATGAGGGCGTGGAGGAAAGAGCACCCGGTACGAATGTGCTCGGAACTTTGCGACAACTGCCGAGCCTGGTCGAGGAATATGATGTCGATGAAATCATTGTCGCTACGGAGCGAGCCGGAAGGGATGATTTGCTCCGAATCCTCTCGCAGTGCCAGGTGGAGGATGTGCAGGTCTGGCTACTTCCTGCTCTGTATGAAGTCACTATCGGGCGGGTGGAAATCGGCGAAGTGGCGGGAATCCCCCTGATCACCGCCAGCCGCGAACCGTTGAGCGACTGGGGGAGTTTCTTCAAACGGTCGGCGGATCTATCTGCTGCCGTGATCGGTCTCTTGCTCCTGTTGCCTGTCCTGCCCCTGATCGCTCTGCTCATCAAGTGGAGCAGCCGCGGCCCGGTTTTCTACCGCCAGAAGCGGGTGGGAAAAGACGAGCGAATCTTCACTTTGTACAAGTTCCGAACCATGCGCCAGGATGCGGAAGAATCCTCCGGCCCGGTTCTGTCCTGGGCGGACGATCCGCGCGTGACCTCTGTCGGGCGGATCTTGCGCCGACTTCATCTGGACGAACTGCCACAACTGTGGAATGTTCTCATGGGCGATATGAGTATTGTCGGTCCGCGCCCGGAACGTCCCGAATTTGCCGTGGAATTCAGTCAACGCTTTCCGGCGTATCGGCTTCGGTTTGCCATCCGACCCGGCATGACCGGCCTGGCCCAAATCCACGGCTATTACGATTCTCCCGTGGAGCACAAACTTCGGTATGACCTGGCCTATATCGGCAACATTTCCGGTCTGCTGGACCTGAAGATTCTCCTGAGCACGATGAGGGCCACGCTGAGTGGAAGAGAACAAGTCCGAGAGAGGAACCACCGCGATGCGTGAATTGGATCGGATGTTGGACGCCAACCTGAATCGCGCCGCCGAGGGACTTCGGACCCTTGGAGAGGTGGCCCGATTTGTTCTGTCGGACGCAACCCTCTCCGAGAACGCACGGACTATCCGACGACGTATCCATGAAGTCCTTGCCGAACTCCCCATCCTGCAGAACCGGCTTATCTCGGAGCGGGACAGCGAAACCGATGTCGGGAGGGAATATGCGGCGGGCAGGCATCAAAGCCTTGTCGATCTATGCCGGGCCAATGCGCGACGTGCGGAGGAGTCTTTGCGTGTATTGGAAGAGACTTGGCGAACCATGAGTCCGGAAATCGCCCAGGTCCTGTCGGATCTTCGATACCGGACCTATACACTTGAAAAAAGTCTGGTGGAGAAACTCCTTCCTTACGACATCGCGAAGAAACTCGATTTCTCCCTTTATGTCGTGTTGGGACGGGAACAGTCCTGCGGAAGAGATTTCTTAGAGGTCACGCACGCCGCCATTGCGGGCGGGGCCGGAGCCATCCAGTTGCGCGATAAGGAGATGGGCAAACGCGAGTTGCTGGAGTGGGCCAAGCGTCTCCGAGAGATCACAGCAGAAGCCGGTGTGACTTTCCTTATTAACGATCATCTGGATGCAGCGCTGGCATCCGGAGCCGATGGGGTTCACCTCGGTCAGGGCGATTTTCCTATCCCGCAGGCACGAGATATTCTGGGACCTTCCATGATTATCGGGGCAAGCAGTCACAGTCTCGAACAGGCACAGCGAGCCGAACAGGAAGGCGCATCCTACGTCAATGTCGGTCCTGTTTTTCCCACTGCGACAAAGAAAGGCGGTCATCCCCCCGTCGGACCGGAGCTGATCCGCACGGTTCTGGATCGTGTCTCCATCCCCATCACAACAATGGGCGGGATCAATCTTTCCAACGTAGACCAGGTCCTGGCGCAGGGTGCAAGGCGGGTTGCGGTGGTTTCAGCCGTTGTGGGTGCACCGGACATTCGAATTGCCGCTCGGGCACTCTGCGAGCGTATCCAAGCAGCGGCTGTTTCCAACCAATCAACTGGGGGCTAAAACGGCAGCCAGCGACGTTTTTTCTTCTTTTTCCCGCCGGTGAGTTCTTCTTCGAGGGCCGTACGAAGCTGACCGAACATCTTGTTCAGCGCGATGGAAACCTCGTGCCATTGGCTGCGGAGATCATGAACCTTAATGCCCGGCTCCGAATGAAGGGTCCGTAAAGAAATACACTGTGAAAACAGCTTCTTAACATCATTCTCGACGTCGAATACACCCTTAGGCATTCGGAATTTGAGAAACTGTGTTCGGCGAATCAATTCCGCCTGCAAGTCTCGAAAGGCATTCTCTTCGTCGTTGTTGATTTCACTGGCTTCCTTGTTGACGCCAGTGTTGAAGTACTCAATAAACTTGCTCCATAGTTGCTGATATTCCGTCAGCCGGCGGGTTAAAAAAGCACCTCGGTCCTTCGGATCCATCTTCATTTGCGCACACCTCCCGTATTCGAGAGCCTACGATCACGACTTGCGGAAAATTCCCAGTGAGCTACCCAGGTAGATCGCAAATAAAATCACACCGGCTCCCACCGCTAATTCCACAGTGGTCACCAGATCCATTTCTGCACCCAGACCTAAAAAATCCATCCTTGGGACGCTCCCTTCCTGTCTATGCATTCGGCTGATCGCGGTTCGA
>JAKPYU010000133.1 GCA_029568995.1 Candidatus Omnitrophota bacterium
TGAACGGCATCTTATACCGATCCATCGGCAGAAGATCCCTCGCGGGATCGGGAAGGCCATCGAGAGATTCCACAAACAGCCGTCCCGGATTTCGGATAACCTGCCCATTCTGCCATCGGGCCAATCCGTTCACGCGGTGCAGCCCATCGGGCCATCGGGCCAGCATCTCCATCAGCACGGGTTCCGCTTCGCCCAGGATGCCGAAATCGGCCTGAGATTCCTGAAGCGACTCCTCCGGTAGCGCGGTCACGTGGGTTCCGACCAGAGCAATTTGTGCTTCCGGCAGAGTCTTGCGTATTGCTTGCGCGTAAGCGGCATCGTTTGTGAATGTCGGTGTGGTAACAAGAATGAAAACCAGCTGGGGCGCGAAATCCGACGCGCGTGCCAGAGACTCTTCCCATCCCCAGCCGAGTGCCATGGCGTCGAACAACTCCGCCGTAAAACCCCGTTCACGTGCCACAGCAGCCAGATACGCCAGGCCGGTCTGCGGCCAGAGCTCGCCCCCGATGCTTCTCCGGCCGCAACGACCGATCTCCTTCATATAAATTGTCCCGTTCCGCATGGGCGGATTGATGAACAGGCAACGCGGTCTGGGACTCATAGTTCCTCTCACAGCACAGGAAGACAAGAATAATTCCGTATCTATGGTAGCATGAGATCCCCATATCATTTGAAGGATCTCACTGTTTCGAGTCGCTTCTGAAGGAATTCCTGATGCACACCATATTCTCTCTTCGCAAGACACTGCTTGGACTATTGGCAGATACCTGCACTTCACTGGCGGGTGAAGAAGTCGCGATAGAGGCATTTCCCCCATTTGCGCTTCCCAGAGAAAGCATCCATGGGGACCTTTCCTCGAATGCAGCCATGATGATGGCGAAACGCCTTCGCCGTTCCCCCAAAGAAATCGCCGAGATATTCCGTGTGGCGCTGGAAACCTCAGAACTGGTCGATCATGTGGAAATTGCCGGACCGGGATTCCTGAATATCTTCTTGTCGAGTTTCATGCTGAAAGAGATTCTGGAAACCATCCTGACGCTGTTGGGGGGATATGGACGTTCGGCCGTACACACCGGGAAGAGAGTGCTGGTGGAGTTTGTCAGCGCGAATCCAACCGGCCCGTTGCACGTGGGGCACATTCGCGGGGCGGTGGTGGGAGATACTGTGGCGGAACTTATGGCGGCAGTCGGCTATGAAGTACAGCGGGAATACTACTACAACGATGCCGGGGCGCAGATGAGGAATCTGGGCCTGTCGGTCCAGGCACGTTACGGCGAACTGTACGGTCTGCACTTCACGTTCCCGGAAGATGGCTACAAAGGCGCGTACATTATTGAGATCGCTGAGCAAATTCGCCGGGAACATGGGGACAGTCATTTGGAGACGGGATGGGAGTGGTTTACGCAATATGCTGCGGAGAGACTGATGAAACGGATCTCCGAAGACCTCGCCGCCCTGCGCATCTCCTTCGACAGCTTTGTCAGCGAAAAAAGCCTGTATGACAGCGGAGAAGTGAATTCATCGCTCTCTGACTTGGCGGCGCAACATGCCACTTATGAAAGAGATGGCGCTGTGTGGCTCAGAAGTACTCTGAAAGGTGATGATAAGGACCGAGTGCTGGTCAAAAGCGATGGCGAACCGACCTATGTCACACCTGATATCGCCTATCACCGATCCAAACTTCGGCGCGGATTCAATCGGCTGGTTAATGTGATGGGGCATGATCATCACAGCCAGGCAGAACGAGTGAAATATGCTCTTGAATTACTTGGACTTGAGACCTCCAGCCTGCATTATCTCTTAACCCAGATGGTAAGTCTCAAGGCGGGGGATCAGTTGATGAAGTTCTCCAAGCGTGAGGGCGAGCTGATTACCATGCGCGAGATGATTGACGATGTCTCGGCGGATGTCACGCGGTACTTTTTCATCCAGCGCAGTTACACCGCACAGATGACGTTCGACTGGGAACTTGCGAAAAGCAGGTCAATGGATAATCCGGTCTATTACCTGCAATACGTCCACGCGCGTGCGTGCAGCATCGCCGCGAAAGCCGTGGAAAAGGGAATCTCGGCGCAGATCGGAGAGGAACTGGATTGGTCGATCCTGGCTTTCACGAGGGAGCGCGAGCTGCTGACCAAGCTGGCTCACTACCCCGCCATCGTCCTGGATGCAGCGGATCGTCTGGAGCCTCACCTGCTGACGAACTACCTGGAAGACTTGGCGAAGACATTCCATGCCTACTACCAAGCGCAGCGGGTTCTCAGCGAAAGCGATCCGCAAGGCTCCAAACCCCGATTTCTGCTGGTCCAGGCCGTGCGACAGGTGATAGAAAACGCGCTCGGTATTCTCAAGGTCACCGC
>JAKPYU010000137.1 GCA_029568995.1 Candidatus Omnitrophota bacterium
GGAAATTCCTGCGGGCCGGACGGGGGGCACAGCCGTCCCTCCCTGTGTCCCCAATCCCTCTCTCTTCCTTCTTCAATTCTTAATTTTTAATTCGTAATTTCCTCCAACACCTCCCTCACCGCCCGCAACCGCATCTCCTCCCGCTTGGCCGGATCGCTTTCCGCCTGAATCCGGTATCGTGCCTCTTCGTACCGTACATGCGGCTCCTGAAGCAGCTCATTCAGTTGTTCAAACGCCTCCCGGTTCTCCCCGATCACCCTCTGCAACTCCTGTTCCGCCTCTTCGGCATTCATACCGTCAAGTCTCTGCCTGGCTTCTTTCGCCGAATCCGAGAATGCCTTCAGCACACCGCACATACGCTTGATTTCCTCTTTCAAATCATCAGGCAAAAACCCCTCCCCGCCTTCAGTCCGTTTCGGCACAGACCTCTCATACAGATCTGCCAGCCGCCCCGTAACATCCACCGAAACCGGATTCAGTTCCGCGAGGATGTCACCCAGCTGTCGGACCGCAGTCCCCGCAATCATCGCCCCGCCCGGCGATGTGTTGAGCACCGGAATCCCGAATCGCTTGATTTCATGCTCCAGAAGAAGCCGGTACAGGTTCAATGTCTCGCTGGTATCCACCCATCCCCCATCGGTGGATGGAACCGACCGCGTGGCCTGTGCATCCTGTTTGACACTGGGATTATCGTAAATGGTTCCCTGCGCGTAGGTCCGGCTTCCGGGGAACGCCAGGTCCTGCCCAACCAGGATCACCGGCGTGCATCCCATCCGCGCAAGAATCTGGAATCCCGCAACGGCCACACTCCCCGTTCCGGTAACCGTACCCTTTTCCCCGACCCATTTCTGAAGCCATTGATAGACCGCGTTGCCGCCGTGTTTCGCCAGGGGGACAGACTCAATCGGCTGCGGTTCTCCAAGTCTTTCGGTCGTGGAATGCCAGGAAATGAAAAAGGTGCTTCCCCTGAACAGATCCACTATTCGCGGGTCGATGCGCGGATCGGCGATCAAACAGGTGTCCGGATGCGGTGTCTGATCCACAAAGCAGTTCCAGTTCTCTTCCTGGTGATCCAGGCATAGAACAACATGTGGTTCGATTCCATTCTTCCGAAGTATCTGGTACGCCGCATTCACACAAACCAGCAGCGCCTTGCTCCGCGCATCTCGCAGCGTTTCAACACATTCATTCAACGACGGTCCCGCCCCGACCTGAATCGCCGGGATTCCCCGGAACTGACCGAACAGAGCATGGATTCCCGGCTCGCGAACAAGCGCGTCGATGTTCGCTACGGTGTGCCGAACCACCTCCACGCCATGTCCCGTCCGGGAGGCCCGGTACATGGATTCCCGCGACAACGTATCCACCCA
>JAKPYU010000138.1 GCA_029568995.1 Candidatus Omnitrophota bacterium
GTATTTCCCGGCTCGCATGTTGTTCCTGCCATGATATAGATGATGAGAGGCCGAGAATTTCGCCGTGATCCGATCCAGCGACCAGGCAAACGGCGCAAGAAGCACAAGACCGATGAGCGCACAGAGCCACCGCTGCCGGACATGAAGCCGTCCGGTTTCCGCTCCCGATTCCCTTTCGAGAACCAGAACGCAGCCGATCACGAAAAAGAACAGCATCTCCGAAGATGGAAGAAACAGGGGAAAATCATAGAGCAGCTGAACCAGGAATGAGCTGTATGCGGCCAATAACCCGATGCCCGCAGAGGCACTGGAGGAATCATCCCACAAGTCCCGTCGCACCACCCGAACCGCCGCCACAAAAACAAGAACAACCACCAGCAGAAACAAGCCCAGTCCCACACTTCCCCATTCCGCCAGGAATTGCATGTAGTCGCAATGCGCATACACCGCCCGCAGGGAAACCATTTTCTGGGTAAGATTCCGAAGCGTCTCGCCGTACTGTCCTCTCGCCAGGTCCAACAGGTAGTCGAAAAAGCGCGGGTCGTATCGCCCCATCCCGATTCCGATCCAGGGATTGGATTTCCACATCAGAAGCGCCACAAACCAGAACAGCAGCCGCGACCGCACACTGGTGTCGCGCAATAGAATCCCGGTCCGGAATCGCCGGACCATCGGCTCGAAAACCGGCAGCCAGGCAATCGCCGCAAAAAGAATCACCAGCAGTGCAACACCGGCAAGAATCCAGCGGACTTTCACAAAACTCCGCCAGGATCGCGCTTCTCTCCTCATGAAGAACCGGCGACTCAGCAGCGACACTCCCCAGATACACCCGCCGGTAAATACCCCCAATACAATTCCGCGATTGTACGTCCGAAACAGAACAAACAGGCTGATCGCGAGCGCCACCCACCATACAATCCGCGCGGCTTTTCCTCGTGCGGAGAACGCACCGGCCACTCCCAGAAGGATGGCCGGTCCCAGGAAATGCGCGAAGTAGTTCGGATTGCCGAATGTCGAGAACACAACCGCCCGTTCTTCCTCAAACAGCGGATTGGACCATGTGCCCTCAACGCCAAAAACCAGCCGGAACAGCAGGTCATACTCGAAAATCTGCGAAACGGCGTACAACACGGCAAGCGCGGTTGCGAGGGCAAGCGCAATAAGATGCGGCGCAAGCTGGGTCCTGGCGCGGTACAAATAGGAAATCATCAGGGCCAGCGTAACCGAGGCGATATGCGGCGCGGCAAATCCCAAGGCATAATCGCGTTGACTGTCCCAGACTGCCCGCGCAATCAGATACAAACCGAAGACAATCAGAGCGCCCTGTGTAAGAGTGATCTCAATCCGGCGCGCAAAGAGAATCATGCGAACGCCGAGGAACAAGAGCGCCGAGAAGACGCCATAAACCAGCAGAAAGTTCTTACTGACCGGGCCGGTCGGATAGACCGTATCCAGGTCCACAAGAAGGGGAATGGTAATCAGGAGCGAGACGATCAACAGATCGCCGATTCGCCACAGAGTCTTGTCCATTCGTTCCAGGAACCTTCCCATAATCATCAATCCCGCGCAGAAACAGGCTTCTCCCACACCGAGGGCGCACCATGAAATACACCGCGAACCATACCCACCAGGGCCGCCATATTCAAAGCCAGAAAATGATACGGAACATACAGCGGCCCGGCGGAATATCCCGCCGCATGGATGGCCCCTCCCAGAAATGCCGCACCATAGAAGATCAGCTGCCCGACCGACGCGCCCCAATAGATCCGTGAAAAACGTCCATCCAGCAGAACAACGGTCGAAAGCATGAGAAGCAACAGAATCGGTCCGACCAGCCAGCGCATCACCTTGTGAGAAAGGAGCTGCCATAGCCGGAACGGGCGGATCAGGAGGGCGGACCACAGGCGGCGGCATCCGCAGATACCACGGGCCACAATCCGCACTGTGCGTTCAAATTCATCTTTCAGATCGCTCGCGGCCCGTTCTTTTCCCAGAAAGGCCCCGGAATACAACACGGCATCCCCACTCGAACCGATCATCATGGGCAACTGGAAATCGTTCGCCACATCGGGAAACAGCTCCGTACACCGCTCCCGCTTTACTGCGAGCAGCGATCCCGCCGCAACCAGGACCGACCCGATGGCGCTCTCCAGGCGCTTGATCGCATTCTCATACCGCCAGTACAGCCCGGTTCCGCGCCCAACCGAATCGAGACTCCCCCGGCTCGAAAATCGTAATTCGCCGGTGACACACCCCACACGGGGGTCGGCAAACAGCGCCACGACCGCCCGAATCGCCGACAAATCGAACTGGGTGTTCGCATCCGTGAAAAACAGAATCTCCCCGGTTGCGCTCGGAAGAAGCCGGTTGAGAGCGGCGTTCTTGCCAATGGACTCGTTCAGAATCAGTGTGTGAATATCGTTCTGCCCGCTCAGGTATTCCGATGTGCCGTCTCGCGATCCATCCGACGCCGCGAGGATCTTAATCTTATCTCCTGGATAGTCCAACGCGCGCAGGTTCGCCAGCTTCTCCGGCAGGGCGGAAATTTCATCCTTCGCCGAGAACAGAATGCTGACCGATGGCTGGTAATCCGGATCGGAACGATACGTCCGGCGGGTCAGCAAAGCCAGAACCGCCAGCACCAAAGGATAGCCCATGTACACATACACCAGCCAACCGATACAAAACCAGAATAGAATGTCCCATACCATGGCATGATATTGCGGTTTCGAGGGATCGAAGTCCATGGAAGGTGTGAGCCTTGCCACTCCAGCAAGAACAGGTGAAACTCGTGAGGCAACGTAGGGGCGGGTCTGTGACCCGCCCGAAAATATGAATCCCCATGCGCATTTTGTTTATCCTTCCGCAAATCCCCTGGCCGCCCGAAAGCGGCGGGCGCATTGTGACCTCCAACACGGTCCGGCGGTTCGCGCAATCCAATGACGTGTTTGTCGTCTGCCTTTACCATCACCCCGATGAATTGAAACATCTCGACACGGTCAAATCCTGGTGCCGGGAGGTGGCGGCGTTCCCCGCTCATGCGAAATGGGATTTTTTAACCCTGCTACGATCCTGTTTCTCGCGGCATCCATACAAGGCGCTTCGGTTCCTCAACGCTGACATGGCGGGATATGTCTCTCGTTTGATTCAACGCGAGCGAATCGAGATCGTTCACGCGCAGAATTTCTACACCACGGCATACATAACCGGGCAGGAACCTTGTTTGAGGATTCACTACAAGGAAAACATCGAGGGGCTTCTGCTGGAGCGTTACGCCGATTCGCTCAATCATCCCCTGTTGACACCCCTGGCGCGGCGGGAATCACGGCGGACCCTTCGATACGAGCGGCAGGGTGCGCGGAAATTCCATCGGGTCCTGTCGATTTCCCCGCTGGACACAGCCCGATTGCAGGAAATGGAACCGGACTTATCCGTCTCTTATCAACGTGCCGGAGTCGACCTGGAACGATATCCGCTGTTGGAGGGTAGAGAAGAGACTGCATCAAAATCCACAAATGCGCTTTCTTTTTCTCCCCCAAGATTGGGGGAGACACAGAGGGGGTTGAATCTACCGGAGCAATCAACCCCACCCTACGCCCTCCCCAATCTTGGGGAGGGAAACGGCCAGAGACTCTCCCCCAAGATTGGGGGAGATACAGAGGGGGTTGAACTGGAATGCCCCCCCACCGTCCTCTTCACCGGAACCATGTCCTATCATCCGAATTACAATGGGATTCTGCGATTCCTGCGCGATGGCTGGCCTCGCGTCCGGTCGGCAGTACAAGATGCGCGTCTGCTGGTCGTGGGTCATGCCCCGCCGGAGAAACTTCGGGCGTGGGATGGAAAGCACGGCGTCACCGTAACCGGCTCCGTGCCGGAAATTGGCCCGTATTTCCGGGAGGCTCACGTATTTCTGGTTCCCTTGTGGGTGGCCGGGGGGATTCGCCTCAAGATCCTGGAGGCAATGGCCTCCGGCAGGGCTGTTGTCAGTACGCCCATCGGGTGCGAGGGCCTGGAAGTGGAAAACGGCTCGCACCTGTTGGTTGCCGAAGATCCCGCTGACCTTGCCGAACATGTCGTGCACCTGCTCACAAATCGGGAATTGCGGACTCAGCTGGTGCGGCAGGCAAGACATCGCATCGAAGAGCAGTATGATTGGGATGTTGTGATCCGGGACCAGGAATCCCGATACCGGGAATGGCTCGACCAATGGAAATCAGCGGTCAATCCGGGTAGTCCGATGAGAGATTGAGGATGTCTATACACGAACGGCTTCTGTTTCTGTCGAGTTTCCGCAAGCGCTTTCACGATACCGGCGCGGTAACTCCCAGCTCCCGCGCCCTGGCGTGCGCGATGACCGAGGGACTGGAGTCGACCGATACGCCGCGTGTCCTCCTGGAAGTCGGCCCCGGCACAGGCGCGTTCACCCGGCAGATCCTTTCGAAA
>JAKPYU010000143.1 GCA_029568995.1 Candidatus Omnitrophota bacterium
CCTTGGAGTGCGGGAACGGAGATCCCGCCTTCGCTGCGCTACCAGAAGGCTGAAGCTGCGCTTCAGCACTCCAAGGCGATGTACCCCACGCGGGCGCACAGCCGTGCGCCCCTACGGACCACGGGCGTCCCGCCCGTGCATGGCCCCTCACCCTGGCCCTCTCCCGATGGGAGAGGGAATAGCAGAATGGAGCGAAAAAGCGGCAACAGATCAGTCGGCGTTTCATCTCTTGACTCGACAAACGGCTGTAATTACATTGGAATTATCACCGCTGTCGAGATCGGAGGCTGACACCGTGAAGGCAAATATCGTCCGCATCGGGAATTCACAGGGGATTCGAATCCCCAAAGTTTTGCTGGAACAGACCCAACTTTCCGGCGAGGTAGAATTGGAGGTGCGGCATCGGGCGATTGTCATCCGTTCGGTATCGCGGCCCCGGCGGGGATGGGCGGAGCAATTTCGCGCCATGACCGCACACGGCGACGACCGGTTGCTCGACCCGGACACGACCGGCCGATCTTCCTGGGATCGGGATGAATGGCAATGGGAGTGAATCGGTTCGATGTCTGGCTGGTAAGTCTCGATCCGACGGTCGGGAGTGAAATCAAGAAAACCCGCCCCTGTCTTATCATCTCTCCCGATGAAATGAACCATCCCATCGCCACGGCGATTGTCGCGCCCATGACAACAAAGAGGAGGCGTTACCCCTCCCGTGTTTCCTGCATTTTCCAGGGCAAACAAGCACAAATCGTACTCGACCAGATTCGAACGGTCGATCAGTCCCGGCTCATCACAAAACTCGGCCGTGTTCGAAAACAAACCCAGGAAGAAGTCCTCGCGATTCTCGCAGAGATGTTTTCCCCGTAGATCCCCACGGGCGGGACGCCCGTGCCCACAAATTCCCACCGGCAAGATGCCGGTGCCAGCCGGACAGGAAGATCCCTTGGCCCAACCAGTCCTTGATTGACAACTTGCGGCTGAAGACTGTAAATTTGGTTGGTGGCATAGGATGATAGGGTGTCACCCAACGAATGGCGCAGTCTCCGTGAACCGCCGGTCTAAGGCAGAGAACGAATATCAAGAAGGGAACAGTCATCATGCGCGTGAGCGATATTCCCGAGATCAACGGGCTGAGCACACCAGAGAAGATCCTGTTTGTCGAGGATCTGTGGGATAGCATTGCCTGCGACGAGTCGGCGATCACTGTTCCCCAAAGCCACGTCGACGAATTGGAGAGAAGGCTGAAGAAGCATGAGACCGAGCCAGGAACCCTTTTGACTCTCAATGAACTCCGGCAAAGAATCGAAGAAGGCGCATGACTTACACGCTGGGTTTTGTTCCTGAAACGGAACAAGATCTCCTATCCGGCTATACATGGTATGAAGCCAAATCGCCGGGGCTGGGCGGGGAGTTCCTTCGGATGTTCTATGCTCAGGCCGGTGAGATTATTCGGAATCCACGGCTATATCCCATAGTCCATGGCAGATTCCGGCGGTGTCTGCTCAGGAGATTTCCATATAGCGTGTACTTCACAGTGGAAAACAACCGGATCATCGTATTCGGGATTTTCCGTTGCGCTCGTGATCCCCGTATGATCCGAGGACAACTTGGAGACCGAAGAAAACCGTAAAGTATCGAACGTCCCTCACGCAACCCTCTCCCGGTGGGAGAGGGCGTATACCTGCGCTGCCCTTTGCTTGACAACGTCGGCACAAAAGGACATGGTGATCCACACATATTTCCTTGAGAGGTGAATACCATGGGACCGACACCACCGAAAAGTCTGAAAATCATCGCCCATATCCAGGCCAAGCCGACCAAACGGGATGAACTGGAGAAGGTTCTGCTTTCCCTGATCGAGCCGACCCGCTCCGATGAGGGCTACCAGGAATATGAGCTGTTCATCTCGCAGGACGATCCCTGCCATTTCACTTTTGTTGAAACGTGGGAAAGTCTCGAAGCGCTCGAGAAACACCTTCAAACACCGCATCTCCAGGGATTTCTCAGCCGAGCGGATGAGCTGCTGGATGGGGCACCACAGGTTCTAAAACTGAGTCGGTTGGGATAAGAATGGGGCTGGAACTGTCTGAACACCGCCTTTCCCAGAACCGGGGAGGTGCAGCACCGTATTCTCAACCCCCTCTGTATCTCCCCCAATCTTGGGGGAGAAGGTCTTGCCCCAAGACCATTGCTTATTCCATGATCGGTCTGCTTCCAACGTGGCGAGTCTGTGCTAGAATTCGCGCAAATTCGTGTGGGGT
>JAKPYU010000156.1 GCA_029568995.1 Candidatus Omnitrophota bacterium
GTGTTCGTTGATGCGATGCAGCGTCTCTGCGGCGGAGTCCGTTTTCAGGCTTCCAAGGGTGCCGGTACCGTGCAGTATCTGCCGGTTGAGATTGGAGATATCGACCCTGTCAAAGTCGCACATGCGGAGCGTCCCCACCCCTGCCGCCGCGAGATAGCTGAGGACAGGGCTTCCGAGGCCCCCGGCACCAGCAACAAAAACAGTTGATTTTTTCAGAATTTCCTGTTTCTCATTGTCCCAGTCTTTAATCAGGAGCTGTCTCTGGTACCGTTCGCGTTCGTCAGGGGTCAGCATTGCGGTTTCCTTATCGGGTAAATAATCCGTATCCGTGTGATGACCGGCAACGGGCCGGCATCGCCGATACAACGGGACATCATTATTCAGATACCAATGCATTTTTACAAGAACAATAATATCTTCGGGCGTATGGCGGGGCTGTGTGCGGTTCTCATTATTCTCTGCACAGGGTGTTTCGCGACACTGTTATGGGGGGGCGATACCGCTCCCGTCCCGGGAAACCGACCTCATTACCTGCGGATACAGGTCCTGTCAAAACAGGTGCGGCTTCTCCGACAGGGACTCATATCATCTTTGGCATTCCGTTTTCCCGCGGGAACGGATATGCGCAGGGAAGGCGGCTCAGGCCCTCCCGGAGAAGTAAGAGGGCTTTCGTTCAGAATGTCCGGCGGGAGAATACATGGGGTATCGGAAAACGGCGCTCCCTGCGGCGAAGGCCTGTGGATAATAACAGGCGGGTCGGAGCAGGAATGGACGGTTTCTGTCTCCGGAGAGGTGAGGAGGTATCCCCTGCCTCTCACCATGAAGATTGACGGAGACAGCGCCGTGTTCATCGTCAGGGAACGCCTGGAACGGTTTGCCCTGGATTCCGCCCGTGCCGAATATGGCCCTGTCACGGAAGAACAGCATGAAGCGCTCCAGGCCCTGAGGGTGCTGATTGCGGGAAGGGCCCTCCAGGCGCTGCAGACCCCGCATCATGGCGATGCCGAATTCTGCGACCTCACCCATTGCCAGGTATACCGGGGGAGAATCGGGGGCTGTTCCGGAGGCGGGGACGCGTTGCAATGGGTGCCTGACATCGCCGGGCTGTCATTCCCTTTTCTGTTCCATTCACGATGCGGCGGGAACACCTTTGACGGGAGGGTATTCGGCAGCGATCCCGCAGGACTCACTGCGGTTGAGGACTGGTGTTCACCGCTTGGGCGCTATCTTTGCAGGGGAAAGGATTCTTCATGGCGCCGTATTCTCAGGGCACGGGAGCTCGCTTCACTCATCATCCCGGGACAGTCAGGCGCTGCCGCTCAGGCTCAGGATCTGCGTTTTGACCGCGACGCGGTGAACGTGACGGTTGTCATGAACGGCAAAGATCATGTACTTGCTCCGGAAGATTTTCGTCTGAAGATCAACAGGGTCAAAGGGTGGAACTTTATCCGGAGCAACAATTACCGGGTAACCCCCTGTTCTGATGAAGGTGAACAGGCATTCTGTTTCGAGGGGCAGGGCATGGGACATGGTGCGGGGTTCTGTCAGCACGGGGCCCTCGCTCTTGCTGCAGCGGGGTATTCCTGGTATGATATCCTGAAGCATTATTATCCGGGTATTCGCTGTGTTCCGTACACAGATGCGTCGGGATATCCCCCCGGTCTTTCATGGGCGGTATTTTCGCTGCGGACGGGTAATGTGCTGCACATAAGCCACCGGAGCTTCAGTAATCGCACGGTGCCTCCGGGGTCGGTGTTCAAACTTTTGGTGTCGCTCTACTGTATGACGCAGCGGCCTGACATTATACGTGACTACCGGTACCATTGTTACGGCAGGCACCGCCGGAATGAAACCGTCCCGGATTGCTGGCTTCAACGTGGTCATGGCAGTATCGGTTTCACTGAAGCCCTTGCCTGTTCCTGCAACTCCTATTTCGGTTCACTTTCCCGTCATATCGACAGGGGACATTTTCAAAAGTGGACAAACAGTTTCCTGGAGCGCCTTGGAATCGGCGCGCGCTGTGCTGTTCCTCCGGGGGACAGAAGCTTCGCCCGCCTCCTCGGGGGACTTGATTTTTCAATGCGTTTCAGAATTGAGGATTTCATGAGGCTCCTGCGCCTGGTGTCCGATGTTCCCGTGGAGGACCGGATGATTCTGGCGGTGAGGGAAAGCATATCGACGGACATGAGAAATGAACTCAGGGAGGCGCTGTTCCGGGTTGTGAGGGAAGGCACTGCGTCGGCAGGGCGCAGTGATGAGCAGAAAAAACTCTTGTATAATCAGAAGAAGTGTGACAACAACGGTCCCGGCGATATATCTGTTGCGGTGTTCGGCAAAACCGCCACCGTTATGGACGGCACAAACAGGGCCTGCAGCTATGGTATTTTTATCGGCGGCACCGGAGCCGTCGGCGTCATGGTGCTCCTGCGGGACGGAAACGGTCACCGTGCGGCGCAGTATGGGATGTCGCTTCTTCGTGAGTACGGTCCTGAACAATAAGTAAATAAAGCATGAGCCTGGTAACGACGAAAGAATGGTGTAAGAAATATATTATGGATAAAACCCGGTTATATCAGAACCTGAACGCGGGGATGCTGGCAGAGCGTTATGATTCGTTTCGGAGGAACCTCCGGAAGAACCGGCCCTATATCAACCGTTATGGCGGGCTGCAGAGGATCATCGGAGAACTCGCGGGGAAAGACGTGGTGGTTATCGGTGCGGGACCTTCCCTTGAAAAATCTCTTCCGGTCCTGAAGAAGTATCAGCATCGGAGAGAGGTGGTGTTTCTGGCGGTGGACATGGCGCTGCGTCCGCTGCTGCGCAACGGGATTACCCCGAAATATGTGATATCATGTGAAACCATCCCGGTGGGATTTTTCCATTCCCTTGACACTGCGGGCATACATTTG
>JAKPYU010000157.1 GCA_029568995.1 Candidatus Omnitrophota bacterium
CGGAATCGAAGTCGGAGTAGGCTCAGTCCGATCTCACTTGATAGGCATGTAGATCCGCCTCGGTTATCTCTTCGGGCGGGACAAGACGATAGTGCTTTTCAAGGGCTACGCGAGGCCCGTCTTCCCCCATTTCGAATTCAAATAATGCGATCAAATCCTCCGCCAGAAACTGAGCGCCGATGGGCCGACAGATAAGGGACTTAAATTTGCCTTCACAGAGAGCAAAGTCTTGCTCAATCTGAATGATGCTCAAAGTATCCCTGGATCCCTTGGCTTGTACCGGAAGCACGTAATGCGAACCCTTCCGATCCACACCGACATATAATTCGTCGGTTTCAATCTGTCCCATGCTTGGCACGAATGTTCGCAAATGGTTCTGAAGCGAATAACAAGCCACACCAGTGAATATGTCGATCAGCCGGTTGTAGCGAAGCCGTGCGAGGAGCGCCTGTTCGTCATTGAGGGCGTACATGGCGATAATGCCCGGTGTGGCGTCCGGGATTTTTGTTTCGGTCAGCATGGAAGAAGGATTGACGGTTGCCAAGCTTGTAGTCACGAAGCAATATCGCGATTTCCCGGCGGGCCGAATGATCCATTCTTGACCTTTGGGAGCCTTCTTGCGGACGGAGCTCGGCAGTGCGGATCGATATCGGAAGCTGTAGATCACATCACCGATATTCTTGGGAAGTTTGATGTCGAGTTCCTTTGCCGCATTCTCGATCTCAATCCTATCAAATGGGATTGTTGTCATCCCTTCCGCAAAGTGAGAGAAGAATATCCGCTCGATGATTTGTACATACCGATTCTGTTTTTCAATCATATTCCTACCTGACGGGCGCTATTCGTCGAGATCGGGACTTCTGTGAGATTCTCGAATTCACAAGAGGCCAGCGAAGCAAGAGAACTTCCTCACGTAACTGCGATCTTGTTGCTGTGGCCAGGCGCGTGCGGAAGAGATCGCTCCCGACAATCTCATATCCCAACGATTCGGCAATGTCCGCGAGGAGTTCGCCGGTGCGGATCATGACGCGCAGGTAGGATGCCTGATCGCCCACGACATAAGCCAGCTGCGCTCCCGGTTTAAGAATTTGCCTCATTTCCGCCAGATGACGCGCCATGCCGCCAAAATAGAGTTTGGCGACGCGATGGTACAACCGCTCAAATCCGGATGTCTTCCCCAGACTGATGCGACGGTTCTCAATTCTCTGGGCAATTCGCTGGATTTCCGGATGATCGGAAATCCACACGTCATCATCGTCATCTTTGTATACACCTCGTGTATTCGAGCGCACCAAGTGCCGTTTGAGATGTCGCAGGTCCTCCTTGCTGTTGATGAATCCAAGCAATACGGATTCAAGACGTGTGGTGCGAGTATAGTCTTTTTCGTTTGGATAAGGTGGCGAAGTAATCACGGCGTCAATGGAATTCTGATCCAGTTGGTCTGTCAATTCTCGCGCATCTGCCAAATGAACCTGTGCATTGGTTTCTTTTCCGCTGCCGATGTATTTCAGATCCTCCGCCATCATCCGTACCGTTTCGAGCCAGCTGGTGATGACGGGGGCGTTCTCTTTAGGTGGGCCTACACCGACTTCGGGGCCAAATTGCAGGTTGCCGATCGAGCAAACCAAGGCTTTCGCCAAAGCCAGGCGTTCATGGGATGCATAGCGAGGGTCATGATGTTGCCCTAACTGTTCCAACAGAACAAGGACTTTATGCAACGGCAAGGGACTGATCGAGTCTGTCAAAAGAAGGGCTTGGGTCTTGGCGTCAAGAATCTTCAACTCGACAAGTGCACGGTCAGAACTCACTTGCGTGTCGAAAAGAGGCAGCGGAGCATCGTGGATGCCTTGCCGGACCAATTCGGTATGTGCGGACTCGGCAAGACGGGATGCATGATCCAAGAGACCTTCCGGATCGGGACTCCAATCGGTTTTCACTTGACTGGCGAAGTGAGCCATCGGATTGGCTTCCACGCCGATACAGGGGATTCTCAATTTCTTGCATTCCACAAGAGTGGTTCCGGTTCCACAAAACGGGTCCAATACGCGCTGTCCGGGACGGATTCCGAACTTTTCCAGGTATTCCCGAACCAAGTGTGGTGGGTAAGAGAGAACGAAACGATACCAATCGTGAATGGGACGATCTTCCGGAGCGATCTTGTTGTTGTTTTGTTTCCGGCTCACTTGCGGATGATTCCTGGCCACGAAATGGTCTTCTCGATATCAGGATGAACCTTCAAGTGTACCATCTGCCAAAGACCTTCGCCAGACGTTTTGCGAGAAAACGAAGGAGATACGGGTGAATCCGAGTGTAGAGAAATCCATCCGAAAAAAGCGGTGCTAACGCACTCTCTGGTCCAATTCCTATATTCCCACCCCCTTCTCCGCCTTCCGAAGGAATTCTCTCACAACTTGCATGTATTCTTCCGGTTGCTCCAAATGATGATTGTGTGAAGCATCCTCGAAGATCATCATTTCGGAGCCGGGAATGAGGCTCTGATAATAGGCGGTGGTTTCCGGTGTGGCTTCATCGTAGCGTCCGCAGGTCAGAAGAGTCGGCACGGCGATTTCGCCCAGTTGCGGCGACAGATCGGCATCTTTCAGCGTGCCGGTTGTGGTGAATTCGCTATGCCCCCACATCTGCTCGTAAACCGCATCTCCCATTTTCTCCAGGGTTCGATTGAGGCATTCCGGCCACGGGATCAGGCGGCAGACATGGCGTTCGTAGTATTCTATCGCGGCGGTCTGGTATTCCTCGGAATCGAAGGTCCCGGCGGCTTCGCATTCCAGGATGGTTTTCTGAAGATCTTCCGGCATCTGCCTGAGCCAGGCTCGTTGATCCTCGATGAATCGCGGTGAACTCAAATACGGACCGGAGAGAACCAGGCTGACTATTCCCTCCGGCTGCCGATCCAGCACATACCTCACCCCCAGCATGGACCCCCAGGATTGGCCGAGAATGTGCATTTTCTCGATGCCGATTGCATCCCGGACCTGGGCCAGCTCCTCCACAAAGCGTTCCACGGTCCAGAGCGAAACATCCTCCGGCCGGTCGGAATTGCCGCAGCCGAGCTGGTCATAGAAGATCACCGGACGTTCATCCGCCAGTGCCTCCAGAGGTTCCAGGTAATCGTGAGGCGCGCCCGGCCCGCCGTGCAGAGTCATCAGCGGAATGGCGGCTTTGTCCATACCGACAATCTTGTACCAGACCTTGCCGCCGGTGACATTGATATATCCCTCCTTCACGGATGGAATCGTCGGTTCGGGTTTCGACTCGCCGCCGCAGGCCGATACGGCAGCGAGCGTGCCACAGACAACCAGAAAGCGGAGTTTGTCGATCATGTTGAAGACCTCATGGTGGTTTGAATACGTGTCATCAATTCATTTTTCCCGTGTTTGCTTTGACGCACAATACTCATTGCGCGATTCGACCGCGAAACCTTCGAATCATTGAAACGTTTTAGAAAAGGATAGATCCCCAAAAATCCAAACCCACGGGAGGAGAAGCATGAAGACCGTTGTTCAAGTCACCGTCGTTCTGTCGTTCGTCGCGTGTGTGTGTTTCGCTGAGGAGCAGACCGTCGTCGATCTGGCCGCAAAGCCGGTCAAAGTCGCCATGTTCAAGAATGGCGTGGGGCTGGTTTCCGCGCGGGTGGAATTGCCCGAAGCCGCCGGGCATTACCGGGTTCGCCCGCTGCCGGATGCCACCCTGGGCAGTTTCTGGATCAGTTGGCCGGAAAGTATCAGTTTGACCGATGTGAAAGCCACGCAGTCCGAAACCACGAAGAAAATTCCCGCCGCCACTGTCCAGGAATTACTGGAGGCCAATATCGGGAAAACGGTGGATCTCAAGATCCAGGAAACTTGGCAGCGGGTCACCATTCGGGACATCCCCAAACGCAGCGATGAGCCATTCATCCTTCCGCGCCAGGAAAACATCATCCCGCCGCCGCCACCGCCTACCCGTGGGGGGCTTCTCCTGATTGAGGATGCTATGGGAGTTCGGGGGATACCACGCGACTGGGTCCAGGAAATTCGTTTTGATGCGAACAGTTCCAACATGGAATTGGAACGTCCTATGCTGGAAAATGTCATTGAATTCACCGCCGCGCCCGTGAAAAGTCCCCCATCCGGCCCCATCCCGGTCATTCTCACCTATCTCGCCAAAGGGATTGCGTGGTCGCCCAGCTATGTGGTGGATATCTCCAAAGAGGACAAAGCGACTTTTTCCGCCAAGAGCGTGATTGTGAACGATCTGATGCCGCTCGAAGACACCGATGTGGAGTTGATCTCCGGGTATCCGCACATTCAGTTCGAGAATGTTGCCTCCACCTTCTCCCTTGCATCGTTGCAACAGATTCTGGAACGGGCGCGCAGCCCCAGGGATGCAGGCAGACCTGACATCATAAGCAATGTGATGACCCAGGTGGCCCGATTCGACAAGGCGGATTCCGCCCCCGCTCCTTCCATGCCGGTTACTCCCGTCGAAGGCGAAGGCGCGGAAGACCTGTATTTCTATGAACTTAAGGGAATCACGCTCAAAAAGGGCGAGCGGGGATATCAACCGGTTTTTGCGGCGGAGGTTTCGTACGAGCATCTATATACCTGGGATATCCCGAATTACATTATGCCTGAGACTCCGGGATCTCAACCCGACGGTGGGGACCGTCAGGTGGTGTGGCATTCCATCAAGCTACAAAACAGCACGGGGAGACCCTGGACCACCGCACCCGCGCTCACGATGAAAAACGGGCATATCCTCGGGCAGGACACGATCTATTACACGCCGGATCGGGCCTCGACCGAGCTGAGAATCACCCAGGCCGTTGCAGTGAAAGCCGAACAATCCGAGAATGAAATCGCCCGCGAACGCAACGCCGCCAATTTCAACCGAAATAACTATGACCTGGTGACCGTGAAAGGCGAGTTGGCTGTCACGAATTACAAAGACAAACCCATCGCGCTGAAAATCACGAAGACACTCACCGGTGAGATCCAGCAGGCGGACGGCGAACCCGCAATCACGAAACTGGCCAAGGGATTGCGCTCCATCAATTCACAATCGCAGTTGGTCTGGACCGTAGAAGTCAAACCGGGCAAGGATAATGCCCTCAAATGGTCGTACACGTTCAATGTGTATGTCCGAAACTGATTGTCTGGCCATCAGACCTCCAACCACACAACCGAAAGGCCGGTTCCTGAGTTTGTCGATGGGCCGGCCTTTCGATTATTCAGCCGGATTGAGGCGGGAATAGAACTTCCAGGTTGGCGATACGTTTCATAAAGAGATATCGTATTCGTAAGCCTGTTCGATGGGAGGAGCGTCATGAGAACCGCCTTTCAGATTACCGCACTGTTTCTGTGTGTCTGTTCTGTTTTTGCCGCAGAGGATCGCGCTGCTGTCGATCTGGATGCGAAGCCGGTCAAGGTCGCCATGTTCAAGAATGGCGTGGGGCTGGTTTCCGCGCGGGTGGAATTACCCGAAGCCGCCGGGCATTACCGGGTCCGTCCACTGCCGGATGCCACACTGGGCAGTTTCTGGATCAGCTGGCCGGAGGCCATCAGCCTGACCGACATGAAAGCCACGCAGTCCGAAACCACGAAAAAAATCCCCGCTGCCAGTGTCCAGGAACTGCTGGATGCCAATATCGGGAAGACAGTCGATCTCAAGATCCAGGATGTCTGGCAACGGGTCACCATTCGGGATATCCCCAAGCGCAACGATGAGCCGTTCATCCTTCCACGCCAGGAAAACATCATCCCACCGCCGCCACCACCCAACCGAGGGGATTTGCTCCTGATTGAGGATTCCATGGGGACACGGGGTGTGCCGCGCGATTGGGTCCAGGAGATCCGTTTTGATTCCCGCGATTCCAATATGGAGCTGGAGAGGCCCATGCTGGAAAATGTCATTGAGTTCACCGCCGCCCCAGTGAAAGACGCGCCATCCGGCCCCTTGCCGGTGATTCTCACCTATCTCGCCAAAGGGATCGCCTGGTCGCCCAGCTATGTGGTCGATATCTCCAAAGAAGACAAGGCGACTTTCTCCGCTAAAAGTGTCATTGTGAACGATCTGACTCCACTGGAAGATACTGATGTGGAGCTGATCTCCGGGTATCCACACATTCAGTTCGAGAATGTTGCCAGCACGTTTTCGCTTGCACCGTTGCAGCAGATTCTCGAAAGACTCGGTCGTCCTGTGGAGAAATACGATGCCGATCCCACCAGCAACCGGGCTTTTTATATGGCCGGATATGGCGGCGTGGCTATGGCAGCGCGGATTGAAGGAGAGCCTTCCATGCCGGTTACTCCCGTGGAAGGCGAAGGTGCGGAAGACCTTTATTTCTATGAACTTAAGGAGATCACGCTCAAGAAGGGGGAGCGGGGATACCATCCGCTTTTCGCGGGCGAGGTCTCGTACGAGCATCTTTATACCTGGGATATTCCGAATTACATCAATGCGGACAGTGGGGGATATCGACCCGACCAGCCCCAGGGTGAGAATCGTCAGGTTGTATGGCATTCGATCAAACTGGAGAATAACACGGGCAGACCGTGGACTGCCGCACCTGCGCTTACAATGAAAGACGGGCATATCCTTGGGCAGGATACGATCTATTACACCCCGGATCGCGCCTCGACGGAGCTGAAAATTACCCAGGCTGTTGCGGTGAATGCGGAGCAAACCGAGAATGAGACCGCCCGTGAACGGAACGCCGCTAATTTCAGCGGAGGCTCATTTGACCTGGTGACGGTCAAAGGCGAGTTGGCTGTCACGAACTACAAGGATGAACCCATCACGCTGAAGATCACCAAGACAGTCACCGGCGAAGTGCAGGAGGCGGATGGGGAACCCACCATCACGAAGCTTGCCAGGGGATTGCGCACCATCAATCCCCAATCGCAGCTCGTCTGGAAGGTGGATGTGAAACCGGGCAAGGACAATGTCCTCAAACGGTCGTACACGTTTAAGGTGTACACCCGGAGTTGAGGTTGTTCACAACGTACGTTCTTTCGGACGGAGATTTCCCGGCAAAAGGAGTTCTCCGTCCGTTGTTTTTTGTTGTGAGATGATTTGTGGTAAGGTACTGCGTTGCTTTTTCCGGTTTGTTCAGTTTTATGATCAGTCCAAAATGCACTGGAATCGAACCGGGGCCTGCGTCGCGCATTTCCCGACAACGCGGCTATCGCCGAATTTCGCCGAGGTGATCTTCTATGACGGAGACGTCAAAAAACGAACCTGCCCGACGGCCGGAATCCACGGGTGCGGGCAAGAAAACGGTTTCCATCTTTCTTGGATTGTTCTTATTGGTTCTGGCGACATACGGGATCAACATGTTCCTGAAGAGGTCACCGGAAAAGTCATTGAACCGGCAGGAATCTGCCACGGACTACACAATTCCGGAGGCGTGGCGGACTCTTCCCCGCTTGCTTCTTCAGGGCCGGCTGGATGAGGCCAATGGGGTTCTGGCCGAGGAAGATACCTCGGGTGACCGACCCGCTGAAGAACTATACGCTTTGGGACTTCTTGCGGGCTATTTCAACGACCAGCTTACCTGCAACAGTCTCCTGGTGCGTGCCTCCAATAAGAAGCTCCCGCCTGCTGCAGGGATTACCTGCCGGGTAATCGAGAATAACCTGACCGATTTGAGACTGACAAAAGAAGAACTATACCGACAGAACTATGACTGGGAGGACGCGCAATTTGTTTCAAGGGCGTTTTTGTACCGATGTATTGCGGAGTCTGTACTGCAAGGTGTTCCGGAAGGTGTGGACCAGGCGGAAGCGCTCGTTTCCTGGATTCGCCGGACGGTTGCGCCGTTTGAGCCTACCGTGCATAACGCCCACCCGCTGGTGATTCTTGCGCGGGGGTACGGTGTGTATGACCGGATGTGCTGGGCGCTTCTCTGTGTTGCCCGACAAGTGGGTATTCGTGGTTTTATGGTCCATTTGATGAAACCGGGAACGACCGAAGTTCCGCACACAATCTGCCAGATTTTTCCGGGCGGGATTCCAGTTCTCTGTGATCCACTGTATGGGATTGTTTTTCGAACGGCGGACGGCAAACCAATGGATCTTTACCAGGCCCGCCGGGATCTCATTTCGGTGCGGTTCTATGCGCCCTATACCGGCGAACTCGCGGATTGCATGTCTCATGCCATTATCCGGTTCTGGCCGACAGAGGCTCATGCGACGTTTCCACGAATGAAATACCTGCAGGATCTTGCGGACCAAATGCCGCTTGCGCCGTGCCTGTATCAGGATATGGACGATGAAATGACGTTTGTGAATACCTATATACAGAATCTGCCGGCCGGATCGTACCTGGATCGCGAAATGCAGCCCGCGATGGCCTATTACCCGCACCTGGTTCGACTTTCGTTCATGGGAGCCGATCACCTGAATTTCGTGGCCGGGTATATGAAAAACTACCAATCCATCGCCGTCGCCCGCCGCTTTCATTTGCAGGGTTTGTTTCATCTCGCAGAACCCGGCTATGCCGGGGCGATCGGGTCCGGGCAACCTCCGGAGACCGAGGAGCTGGCGTCCATCTTTCATGCGGAAGTGCTGTTCGATTTGGGACAATATGCGGACAGCCGCCGCGAATTCCTGGCGTTTCTCGACAAGTATCCGGAGAGTCTCTGGAAAAGTCATGCTCAGTTCTACCTGACTCTGCTGGCCGAAGTCTCAAGGAATCCGGCAGAAGCGCAGGGAGTCTCTGCAGCGAGCACGGAACAAACCACCTCGCCCCAATAACAAGGATTCGAGATGCCATTTACCCGGAAAATCCTGACCTCCATCGCGGTAGCCGCCGCGATTTTCTTTGTCATTGCTCTCTGGGCGAACTGGAAGGAGATGGCTGCTGCATTAGCCGCATTTCGCTGGTGGGTCCTGCCGGTTTGCCTGCTCCTGGCGTTCGGGAATTATGTCGTGCGCTTTTTCAAATGGCATTATTATGTCCAAATCCTGGATATCCCTCTGGATCGCAAATTGTCTCTGAAGGTCTTTTTCTCCGGCCTGTTGATGTCCGTGAGTCCGGGGAAGTTCGGCGAGGTATTCAAATCGTTCCTGGTAAAGGAATCGGTGGGCACGCCAATCAGCCGATCCGCGCCGATTGTACTGGCGGAACGGTTTACCGACTTTGTTGCGCTGGCGGTGATGTCGTTACTTGGATTGGCCATCCTGCCAAAAGAGTACCGATTTCTGTTGTGGACTGCGTTCGGGATTATCGGCGCGACACTGGTTCTGGTAGCCTGGCGCTCGGCGATGTTTTGGCTTATCGACCTCTTGGCGCGCGTTCCCGGCTTTTCGGGCCGCGTGGATAAACTGCATAACGCATACCAGAGCGTCTATGCGCTCATTGCGCCCGGTCCGCTGGTGTGGGCGACCGCAATCAGTATCGGCTCGTGGTTTTTTGAATGCCTGGCGTTTGCACTGGTGTTGTGGGGATTTGGGAATCCTCTGCCGCTTCTTCCGGCCACATTTATTTACGCGTTCGCTACCATTGTCGGGGCGATTGTGATGATCGCCCCCGGCGGAACGGGGCCGACGGAGGGAGTGATGGTTGCCTTCCTGTGCTACCAGGGGCTGCCGAACGCAACGGCGGCGTCCGCAACGTTAGTTATTCGTCTCTGTACTCTCTGGTTTGCCGTGGCGGTGGGGATGACTACCCTGTTTCTCAACCGCGATTCGTTCGGCAAGGCCGCCGAACAATTGGAGCAGGAGGGTGAATTCAAGGTAAAAGAGTAAACAGTACGGACAGGTTGTTTTCTCCCTCTCCCTCCGGGAGAGGGCTGGGGTGAGGGTTCTTCCGGGCATTACGTCAGCTGTTTTCGGAATCGGAAGAGGCTGATAGCGAGAATCACGAGACAACAGGCAGTCAGGCCGCAGATCTGCGGAACCAGATCGATAAAGTCTGCCGCCCGCAAAATGATTCCCCTCAACATCTGCAGGAAATATGTTACCGGAATCATGAAAGTTACCAGGTAGATGGGAAGCGGCATCTGCTCGCGCGGAAACATGAATCCCGATAAGAGCACCGAAGGCAGCATAATCAGAAACGCGAATTGCATGGCCTGAAGCTGTGTCCGCGCCACGGTGGAAACCAACAATCCCAGCCCCAGCGAGCAAACCAGGAAGAGAAAACAGAGAACTAACAGAAGGGGGAGGCTGCCGTGGATGGGAACGCCGAACACGAGCATCATGACTGTGAGAATGATCATGGTCTCGAGGAATCCGATGGCGGCATACGGGATCAGCTTGCCGAGCAACAGTCCGACACGGCCGACAGGGGTGACAAACAGCTGTTCCAGCGTGCCTAACTCCCGTTCGCGCACAATGGCGAATGATGTAAGGAATAACGTTACCAGTTGCAGGATGATGCCGACCAATCCGGGCACAAAGAAGTGAGAACTCTCCAGGTTGGGGTTGTACAGCAAGCGCGGGCGGATATCAATCGGCAGGGCGGCATGGCCCGCCGGGTCGCGGGCGGGCGCTCTCTCCAGGCTTTCGGCTAACACCTTGGCCATCTGGGTGGATTTCATCACTCCCAGCAGTTTCGCCGCATTCAGCGCCACGGCAGCAACCTGGGAATCGCTTCCATCCACCAAAACCTGTACCTGTACCTGTTCTCCCCGCACCAAACGATCCGAGTAGTTGGGCGGGATACGAATTCCGACTTTTGTGCGACCGGATGTCAGCGCCCTTCGGAACGATTCTTCGTCAAATACACGTTCGACAATTCGAAACGTATGCGTATTCTCAAAGGCTTCCACGAGCTCTTTCGCGTAACGACGACCATCCAGGTCATAAACCACGGTAGAGATATACTCGATCTCCGTTTGAATGGCATACCCGAAGATCAACGTCTGCAAAACCGGGATAATGAGCATGAAAACGAGGGTGGACGGTTCACGGCGGATATGAGAGAACTCTTTCAGAAGGATCGCCCAGAACCCGTGGGTTGCTTTGCCGGGGGTAACGGTTTTTTGGGGCGTCTTGAAAGGTACGGAAGGAGGTTCGATGTCCGAGTCTGAAGCGGTTGGAATGCGCGGTTCCGGCGAAGATCCCGATGGGACATCGGATTGCGAATTCTGTAACGTGGCCGCACGGGAGAGCGAGACAAATACATCTTCCAGCGTTGGAGCAATGGCCCGCAAGTGAATTGCGTGTTCAGGCAAGTTCAGCGTGGTTACCAGACTGTTTTCCGACAGATCGTCGGAAATGAGAAGATGAATCGTCTGGCCGAATAACGTTGCATCCAGTACACCATGTACTTGCCGGAGGTGTGACAACTTCTCCGTCGGCGCGGGAATCTCTAATTCGAAACGACGGGTTCCTTCGGGTGTTACGCTGGGAAGCATTTTCAGATCATTGGGTTTTCCGCAAACAATGAGTTTCGACAAGTAGATATAACCGACATCTGAACATCGTTCCGCCTCATCCATGTAATGCGTGGTGACAAAGAGGGTAACGCCTCGACCGGAGAGTTCGAATAGAAGGTCCCAGAGATCCCGTCTCGCGACGGGATCGATTCCGGCGGTAGGTTCGTCGAGAAAAACCACCTCCGGTTCATGAATGAGAGCGCAGGCCAGGGCGAGCCGTTGTTTCCAGCCGCCGGAAAGGGTACCTGATAGTTGCTCGATGCGGTCGCCAAGTCCGGTCAGGTCCAGAACCGCCTGGATCCGGTCCTGAATACGACTGCCGGTCAATCCATAGATCCGTCCGGCGAACTCAAGGTTCTCTCGCACGCTCAAGTCGCCATACAAGCTGAATTTCTGGGACATGTAGCCGATTCGGCGCTTGATGGCCTCCGGCTCGGTAGAGATATCGTATCCCAGGACGCTGGCGGAACCGGCCGAGGGTCCCAGGACACCGCAGAGCATTCGGATAATCGTAGATTTTCCGCTGCCATTCGGGCCGAGGAGGCCGAAAATAGCGCCACGCTCGACGTTGAAACTCACCGAGTCCACTGCGACCAACTGAGCGAAGCGACGGGTAAGACGATTAAGGGTGATAACAGGAGCGTTCATTCCGGAGATTCTCGGGACTCCAGCCATACATCCGTGACCATCCCGGGACGTACCCGGTCCAGGCCTTCATCAATCGTTACCTTGATGCGGAACACCTGCTGGGAGCGGTCTTCCGGCGTCTGCACATTACCCGGCGTGAATTCCGCCTGGCGGGCAATGAAGGAAATGTGTGCGGCGAAGGTTTCTCCGGGGTAGCTGTCCACGGAAATAGGGACCTTCTGGTCTACCCGGATATTGAGTCGATTCTCCGGCACATACGCGCGAACCCACAGATGGCTCGTGTCCATAATGGAAATGACGGGAGCGTTCGGCGCGACAAGATCGCCCGGCTGCAGCTCCACCGCTTCGATCACGCCTTCAACCGGTGCTGTAATGGTTAGTTCTTCGAGTTGTCGGTCAATGACGCGCAGCGCAGCGGACGCTGCCTCGACAGTCGCCTCGGCCTGCGCGATGTCTTCCGCGCGGTATCCGTTCACGCAGAGCTGCCAGGCCTGGCTTGCCTCTTCCAGCTGCGCCTTCGCTTCGGCGATATCCTCAATCCGCGTTCCCTCCTGGAGCAAAGTCAGTTCCTCCGAACGCACCTGAACCGTCGCGCGGGCTACCTTTCGTTCGGTTTCCGCTTTGTCCATATCCTCACGGGAGACGGTTTGCTGTTTGAGAAGGGTTTCAACCCGTTTGTAATTTAATTCGGCCAGCTCCAGTTGTGCATTTGCCAGATCGAGTCGCGCCTGGGCTGCCGCGATTTCCTGTTTGCGCGGACCGACCTCCAATTTCTGCAGCCGGGCGGCCAGCTGATCGCGACGCGCCTGAGCCTGCGCAATCTCCTCCTCCCGGAATCCCGCCTTTCGTTTTTCGCATTCGGCTTGCGCGGCGGATAGTTTTGACTGTGCCTCGGCTCGTCTCTCCAGCAGGTCGAACGGCTCCAGCTTCACGAGCACATCGCCCACGCTGACCCGTCTTCCTTCCTCGGCGGATACCTCATGTACTCGTCCGCCGACACGAGATCCCACGCGGATTTCATCCGCTTCGATGAACCCGGAGACTTTCAAAGGTTCCTTGATCTGCTGCTGGTAAAACAGGAAGGTGACTAACGCCCCCACCGCCACGACGAACAAGATGAATCGTTTAATCATCGGCTTGCACCAGGGTGTGTTACTCCGGGAAGAATCCCTTCAGCAATTTCTCCATCGGCCCATCATACGCCGCCTCGGCAAGGAACTCGATTCCCTGTTGATTCCCCCAACAATAGTAGATAACCGTTTTCCCGTTGTATTCACAGAGATCGGTATCGGCGTTGTTGATGTTGACCGAGTTCTTGATGTGTTCGACCTGCTCCGTTGTAAGATTGGGATTCGCGATCTGTTTGTCCTCGGTTTCGGAATGGACCATAAAGGGATTGAAGGGGCTGCTTTCCCATTGGATCAAATCTTTCGAACGAATCAGATAGGGTTCGTACGTCGGGCCGGGAAGTTCCTCATCGTAGATCATGTAGTACATCCCGTCGAGAAATCTCAGAGTCGGGCAGGAGGAATACCGATCTTTCGTGAAAATGCGGTCGGCGGGAAGGAGTTCCCATGTCTTGAGATTTTTTGACGTGGCAAAACGGATCGTGAACGGAACACCGCATTCCTCTTTGTCAGCGCGGAATTCGATGGCCATGGTATACCCATTCGGCCCCCGGCAGACCGACGTGTTAAATATCTCCCAATTCGGCTTTTCCAGTACCATTGCGGAAGTCCACTCGTTCAGGTCTTTCGACTGGAATTGGTAGATTTTTGTGGTTCCCCAGCCTTTGACGCCGTACACATAGACCGTGTTCTTGTCAACATTCGCGCAGCCCAGATTGAATCCTTCCGCGAAAGATGCGGTCGGTTTTCCGGTTTCGACGTCAATGAAGTGGAAATACGAATCGCCGGTTGTGTTTGGTTTATAGTTTTTCCTTACGTATTCGAAGCGATAAAGACGGTTCTGAAATACGATGGGGGTAGTTTCCACAAGGTCGCAGTCGATGGTTCCCAGCTTGCGGATTTGCGGTTTTCCGGGCTGGGCCTGGGCGGTCAGGAAGAACGCGAATGCTAACAGGAGGCAGAGAAGAAGTCGATGCATGTTTGTTTCTTTTGAACAGGTCAGGTGCTTGAAAACTTCTCCCCCAAGTTTGGGGGATATACAGAGGGGGTTGAGTCTGCCGAGCGGATCGACCCCACTGTACGCCTTGAGATTCCTCACATTCGTTCGGAATGACAGGGGCCTGTCATTGCGACTGAGGGGGGAAATCTCGTTATCTGATAGGCCAGCCACAGATGGGTGTGAGCCTGCTTTACGGATCAACCCCACCCTACACCCTCCCCAATCCTGGGGAGGGAGATCCTCGGACTCTGCCAGCACTTTCATTCTCCTCCCCACTGCATTCTCCAGGCGAGTTGGAGCAGCATCAGGTCGAGTGGTCCCCACTTGTTGTCGCCGCTGATATCGCCTTCGGATTCGGTGTGCCAGAAGTTCTGCATGGTGAGGATATCGTTCGGATCGGTTTTGTTATCGCCGGTGAGGTCGGCGGCACGGGGCGACCAGGGTTCCGGGGCGTCAACGACGACAACCGAAGTGACCAGCGGATCGGCGGAGTTGCCGGAGTCATCCTCGGCAAGAACACTGACCGTGTAGATCTCCGTTGTGAGGTCCGCGCCAAAAAGGCTTTCGGGGAAATTCGAAATAGTGACCTGGTGTTGCCCGGATACGGTGTCGTATGCCAAGGCGACTTCATGAAAACTCTCCGGGTCTTCACTGGGAGCGATATGAGCGGTCACGCTCAGGTTTTCGGGTTCCGTGCTTTCATCCTCCACGGTCGCGGTGACCAGCAATTCCTGCCCCCGGACGACATTGGCGGTAGCGCTTCCTGTGGCGATCACCGGCTCCACATTGTCGGGCACGCCTTCATCTTCCAGGCTGGCAACATAGGGCGCACCGACGGTGAAATGCGCAAACGATTCCGGCATGGGATCGGGAAGCATCATTGGAACCTGGATCTGTACCGGGCCTTGAACCTGAGCCAGACGGTCGGAGGTTTCCTGAAATGCGTCTGCAATAGACTGCCCGGACAGCAATTGATCGAAGAAGATGTCACTGAATGAGAAGGGCTGCCCGGTGCTCGCGAGCGTACCGAACAGGGCCTTGTTAGATTCGCCTGCGCCGGTGCCGGCGAGGATGAGCAGATTCGGATTACCACCGGCGGCGGTACGAATAAGGGAGCCGACCGCAGCGGCGTGATCGCAGTCCAGAATAAGCAGGGTTTCTCCTGTGCGATTTGCCAGAGCGAGCGCTGCCCCCAGGACATTCACATCCAACGTACTTCCGTCGGACAGGCGGAGTTCTCCGACTTCCCCGGCAGCGCCTACGCAGTAAATTGTCAGAGGATCTTCCCTGGGAACGGTGGCGATTCGATTCACCAGGGCCGCTGTGGTGACCGGCGCGGTGACCGGGACCTCCGGCTCGCCTGGAATGGCATTCTCACTGAACACCTCCAGTCGGGTATCCGTGAATCGCTGTTCCGTTGTCAACTCGATATAGCGATCCCGAATGAGGCGTTCGATGGTTTCCTGCGAAAGGTGCGCATCCGCTTGTCCTGCGACCAGGACCATGTTTCCAAACAGCACGCTTAGAATGTCCTCTTGTGCAAGCAGTTTGTTCCCTTGCAGCCATTTTCCGCTTGCACGAAGCGCGCCGACCGGAATGGTCAGAATCCCGCTTCGTCCCACAACAGGCACACCAAAGTCGCGCATGTCGAATTGTGCAATCGCTCGCCACACACCGATGAGCATGCCAGGGCCTTCCACGGGAACATGCACGAGGAAGCGATCATCCCCCGGACTCAACGGTATGTTGGCATAGAACGGTGTACCGAGACCCCGTTGAACAAATATCTGTACGTTCCTGACGCCCGGATTGAAGCCGAGCCGCCCGCCAATATGAACCACATCCCCCACGTTTTCCGTCAATGGGGAATCCGTAGTGAGGTAGATCGGGATTGCCCGGTTGAAAATCGTTCGGAGCCTTGGATCGGGCGGTCTGCCGGGGGTATAGACGATAGTTCCCTGCCAGGTTGCAGAAGAGACGATGGCATTGGCGGCGCTGAGAGGAGAGGCATAGGCCCCGATCACAAAGTTACGTCGAATGGTTACAGGGGGATCGACCGGAAGAAGTGCCGCTACGGTGGGTTCCGGGGCAATGGTCAGGACACACACACCCGGCATGATCAGTTCCGGCGGATTCAACCGGGCCACCATTCCCGGACTGATTTGAAGCATTTTCATTCGTACAAGGGCGCGTCTGTTTGTTCTGGGGATCAGCTCGCATGTGAAGCGGACCGGCTCACCCCCGGTGAATTGCACCCGTTCCAATACGTGCAACTTGAATAGCGCCTCACCCGGAAGGGCGGATCTCTGGGTGGGGGTCGGGGTGAAGGTTGCTATATTCGCGATGGGGGTCACCGGGATCACCGTAAGCCGCTGGAACGGCGTGGCTGTGGGTCTTTGGATGATCGGTGTCCTGGTTGGAGTGCTCGTCTGCGTGGGCTTAGGCGTCTCGGTAGGAATGGGGATGACCGTCGGAGTCTCGGTTGGGACGGCAGTCGGGGTCTCGGTCGGGAGTTTAGTGGGGGTGGCCTCGCCCGGAAGGATGGTGATTGTTCCATCCACCGGAGTCAGTGCAGCCAGCGGACCTTTCACACTATCAAGGAACAGCAGCGTTGATGTCGGAACCGCGTCCTCCGCGACACGGAACCAGATCCCCATGAGAATGCCTTGTCCGGAGATCGGTTTCGCTGTTCCCGCGATGGCCACAACCCGCAGTCGGCCCGGATAGACAGTTGCGCCAGTTACCGCGTACCAATCTTTTGTCAACGTGCCGCCCAACGGATTGACCACCACCGGAGTCAGCAGCATTGGATTATAGAGAAGATCGAACTGGAAGAAGTCAAGCGTTGGGATATCGATTCCAAACAGATAGATGAGCACGGCCTCCCCGGGCCGGACCGCTTCGTCCTTGATTTTGAGTACCTGATGAATCTCCGGCACGGGCGTGGGAGATTCGATGCGCGGGGTTGGGGTCGGTGTTTCGAATAGTCTTGCCGGGGTCCACGTGGGCAGGATGTTCAGTCTCTCCGAGATCCCAAAGGGCTTTGCCTGGCTCAACGGCGAGCTCGGTTCTCCGGCTGCCGCGATTCCGGTGGGTATCGAGACAAGGAGAAGAAACCACACGGGTATCCGTTTCATCTCCGAACACCTCCTGATCAGTCGTCCGATCTCTTGCTGTTCATCATATCTCATGTAAGGCTATCGCATATATGGGAGACAGTCTGCCTTTTTTCCCGGCAGTCAGCAATCCCAAGAGCAAGAAGTGGACCGAAAAAATGAGTGAACGAACCAAAGGACGGGAACTGGCGCTTCGAATCCTCTATGGACAGGATTTCTCCGCATCGGACGAGAAGCCATTCGACAGGCAGGTGAACTGGTGGAATCCGGATGATCGTTTCCACGCAGGCAAGGCGGTGCAGCCGTTCGGACTTCGGATCGCAAAAGATGTGACGGCGAACAGGGAATCCATCGATGCCGCCATTATTTCGATTATCGAGCATTGGGCGATGAATCGCCTCACGCCCGTAGATCGCAACCTGCTGCGTATCGGTGTGTATGAGATCTTTCATCGACCGGACATCCCTCCCCCTGTGACCATCAATGAATTGATTGAACTGGGGAAGGTCTATGGAGATGAGAATTCGGGGACATTCATCAATGGTGTGCTGGACGCGCTTTTGAAACAGGAATCCGCGCAGCCGGAAGGATCGGAGCCGGAGACTGTGAATGGGGAGTGTGCTGAGTTGGGTTGATAAATCCAATGAATATAATCCCCTGTTGAGCGACCGGGCGCACAGCCATGTGCCCCTACGACGCATACCGCCCCTACCCCCTGTGATTCGTAAGGGCACACGGCCGTGTGCCCCTACACATATTGTCCCCATTCCTGCGCCTGGAAATAGAATTCCCACAGGTTTTCCAGGGGGCAGCGCGGCGGTAAGTTATTCCCCTCTCGCAGCACGAACTTCTTTCCCTCCCGCACACCGCTGTCCAGGATTCGCTTTGCCTCACTTAGCAGCGGTCCGCTTTCCCCCAGGAAGAATTCCACGCGAGGCCCGCCGAAAATCTCCACCTCCGGCCCCAACTCGCGGCGGACCGCACCGTGGTCAATCGGATATCCGGTGTCGAAATGGAGAACATTCAGCTCCTCTTTGATGGTTTTGAATAACCGTGAGGCGTTGCCGCACAGATGAATGAAGTTCTCCTGGCCATTCGTGAACATCTCTGTCAATCGTTTGTGATACGGCAGCACATGCTCGCGATACATCTCCACCGACAGGAGTTCCACACAATCATCTGCAAAGGCAAATGTCGGCTGGACAATCTCGCGGCCCAGATACTGCCGGTAAGCCTTGATCCGGGTCGAGATGGCCTCGGTCAGGAAACTCATCATGCGGTGAAAGTATTCCGGGTCCAGCGCGATATCCAGACAGGCGTTCTCCGCGCCGCGCACTTCGCAGTAAGTCGTAAAGGGACCGTCGGTGCTGGTTCCGCTCAGCTCGATTTCCTCGCTGACCGGGCGTCCCTCAAATATGGTGTTTCTTGCAAGTTCCTGTAATCGTTCTCGCGTCCGGATATTCCGTTCCATCCATCCGCCATCCTTGAACGGATCGGGAACACCGCGATCAAACAGGAGATTTTTTTCGTCATCGGTCAGGAGACGAACGCAATACGGGGACTCGTTATGCCCCGGAAACTCGACCGGACACCCCAGCCAGGCCCCTTCGTAGACGTTCTGAAAATCGACGTATACGGTCCATCCGTGGTTTGTGTCTTCCTCCTCCTGTTGAACATCGCACCGTCCCAATAGATATCCCCATTTCGAGCGCGGCAATCCCATTTCCTGATCCTGGGGGATGTGATGACGCACGTAGTGTTGATGTTTCAGTTGGACCTGAAACATGACGTCGGGATTCAGCACATACTCTCGGAACGTAATCCCTTGCGTGTTCAGTCTTGGGTCCTGCAAATAGAGGCGCGGATTGATCCCGAATACGATCGGGCAGCGCGACGGATGCCCCTCCCGATACGCCTGCCACATATCGCGGACCTCGGCATTGTGACGATCCAAATCCAGAGAGCGAGACCCATAGGAAATCGTTGGGGACATATCTTATTCCTTTCCATATGATTGCTCAAAATGGCAATTTGGTACCGACGCCCGCTTCACAAGCACGGTCATAGATCAACTTACCGACCGCGATATCCCATAATCCTAATCCGTGACTCTCGAAAATCGAAATCTGTGAAGATCCCTCACGCAACGACTTCCCCGACGACACGACCGTGGAAAGCTCAATCAAGTCGTCCCATTTCTTTTCTCCCGCCTGTACAAGCGGAAAAAGATCTCCGCATTCCATCTTTGCCTGCTCGATGGAATCGATCACGAGGATATCCGCGCCGCGCAGCGTCTCCGGGTCGATCTCCTGCCGGGAGAGGGAATTCGATCCGGCGGCGTTGATATGCGTACCAGGTTGCACCCATTCCCTCTTCAGGACCGGTGTACTTGCCTTTGTGATCGTACAAAGAATGTCCGATTGTCTCACAAGGCTCTCGGCGGATTCGCACAATTTCAGCGAGATCGGAACTGCTTCCTGATTCTCTTCTGCAAATCGGATTCGATGCTCTGGTGTCGGACTCCAGACGAAGGCCTGTTTGATCTGCCGCACGGCACACACGGCGAGAAGCTGAGTGAGCGCATGACGTCCCGTACCGATGATACCGACGGTTTCTGCATCCGGGCGGGCCAGGTATCTTGTTGCCACTCCGCTGGCGGCTCCGGTGCGGAATCGGCCCAGCCAATCCGCTTCGATAACGGCATCGCAGTCGCCCGTCTTGTCGGAAAAGAGCAGGAAAAGGAAGCGGTTGCCGTCTTGGCGTGTGGTATAGGCTTTCAGGCCCAAAGATCCAATCCGTTCCCCGGCAGCGCAGAGAACGTGAAGCATGGTCGATGTCGTTCGGGGACGTTGTCTTGGGCAGTTACAGGCTTTGCCCTCCGCCAAGTCCCGCATAATCCCACGGACCGCCTCAATCGCATCCTCGATTCGAATCAACTGTCGGATTTCTTCGTCGTTGATGTAGATCGCCATATTTTTGTTCTTTAGAAAACAGGGGCGGGAGGATTCCGCCCCTGTTTCGCGTTTTCGTCATGGGATATGCAAGGAGATTACGGACTCAGGGTCCCACCGTCAGGTTTGTTCTTTCCTCCCTCGGCTCCCTTCGCGATGGAGGATCGCATATCGGTATCCGCCGCGAGGTTCTTGTAGCGATAATAGTCCATGATTCCCAGGTTGCCACCCCGGAATGCTTCCGCAATGGCCAACGGGACCTGTGCCTCTGCCCGAACAACCTCCGCCCGCATTTCCTCAACCCGCGCGCGCATTTCCTGTTCCCGTGCGACGGCTTCCGCGCGACGTTTCTCGGCCAGAGCCTGCGCGATTTGCTTGTCCGCATTGGCCTGATCGATCTGTAGCTTCGCTCCGATGTTGTCGCCGACATCCACATCGGCGATATCAATGGAGAGAATCTCGAATCCGGTTCCCGCATCCAGGCCTTTCTCAAGGACGGTGCGTGAGATCGTATCAGGGTTCTCCAGAACCTTCTTGTGAGATGTTGCGGAGCCGATGGTTGTGACGATCCCTTCCCCGACTCGTGCAATGATTGTCTCTTCCGTGGCTCCACCGACAAGGCGTTCCAGGTTTGCCCGCACGGTCACCCGGGCTTTTGCCCGCAGCTGGATTCCATCCATTGCCACAGCGGCGACAAATTCATTTCCCTTGTGTGGGTCCGGTGCGTCGATCACTTTTGGCTTGACCGACATCTGCACCGCCTCCAGCACATCGCGACCCGCCAGGTCAATCGCCGCCGCGCGCTCGAAAGTCAAAGTGATATTCGCCTTATCCGCGGAAATGAGCGCGTTAACCACCTGGAACACGTTCCCGCCTGCCAGATAGTGCGCCTCCAACTGATCGGAAGTCAGCTTCAGTCCGGCTTTTACCGCGCTGATGAGCGGATTCACGATCACGCTCGGCGGAACACGGCGGAGACGCATCCCGACAAGAGAAAACAGCGAAACCGACACACGAGACATGATCGCCGCGACCCAAAGCCGGATCGGGATGAAATAGAAGAAGAAGAACAAAACCAGAACCACGACAAAGAACAGAAGGATTACAGCTACCTCAGGGAATGGACCCATTGCACGTCACCTCGTCATTCAGGAATTTGAATTGTCCCAGTACGCTCACACCCGTCGAACCATGATTCGGTTCGAGGCCACTTCAACCACCTGTATCCGTGTCCCAGTCTCAATATAATCGCCATCGGTCATCACATCCATCCGCGTTCCATTAATGGTCGCAACCCCCGATGGTCGCAAGTCGCTTACCGCAACGCCCTCCTGGTTCAACAGGGAATCTGCGTCATCGCCCTGAGCCGTATAGCCCGTGGCTTTCGATTGCCCCTCTTTCAGAATCAGCACTTTGCCCAACGGAGAATGCGGCATCAATTTGAAACCTGCCACAATCACCACAACACTGACCACAAGCGCCAGGATCAGGACAATCCACCCGACCTCCGGTCCCTGGGTTCTGAAACAAAGAACGATTCCAATGGCCATCAGAAACGCGCCGGTTACTCCCAGTATCCCGCCCGGAACAAAGAACTCGAAAAAGACGAACAGGAACCCGACAACCAGCAATGCGACGATCAATGCGAATGACATTGTGCATCCCTCGTTCTGTCGAGAATTCGAATGTTCACCCGTATCATACAGGTTTGACCACGATCCGTCGCCCTTCCACCCTCACTACCGCAACCGGATCGTCTCGATTCACAAAACCACCTTCGCTGACTACATCCACGCGCCGGCCGTTCACAACCGCGATCCCGGCAGGCCGCAGAGCCGTATAGGCTACGCCACGCATACCGATCCAATCCTGCATATCTTCCGCGTCCTGGTGGGAATGGTATCCCTCGTCACGAAGCTCCGATCCTTCCAGCACCAGACGCCTGCCCAACCGGGTCTGGGCAACAGCGGGGAACAGGAACGGTGTCAGCATAAACCCGACCGTTGCCAGTCCCACCGCAACCAGGGTCACGCTCATGGCATGAATCACATCCCCCGAGTCCACGGAATGGTAAAAATAACTGGGACTTGTAACTGGCGACCGTCCGACCAGCGTGATGACAAAGGAGAGTAGGATGGCGACGATCCCGGAAACCCCCAGAATACCGAATCCAGGCGTTACGAAGATCTCCAGTCCCAATAGCGTAATCCCAACAACGAACAGCAAAGGTCCTTCCCAACCGGAAAGATTGGCAATGCTGTGGCCCCAGAAGAAGAGCGCCAGGCACAGGATACCGAGGATCCCGGGCAATCCGATCCCAGGGGTGCGTGTCTCCAGGTAAATGCACAGCAATCCGATGCTCATCAACAGCCCGGAAACGGCCATGCTGGTGACAAAGCGGGCGATTCTCTCCGACCAGGCCTCACGCAATCGGATCACTGTGGCATCCGCCAGCCCCATCTGCGACAGCGCCTCATCCAGGCTGCCCACCTCCGCTTTCGCAATTCCCCACCGAACCGCCTGCGAAGCGGTCAATGTCAGCAGGGAGCCTTTCTCCGAAACCACGATCTTCTCGCCGTTCTCGTCTGTTTTCTCCACCACGACATCCGGGTTTACCATCGCACGCACGATTTCTTCATCATGCCCGCGAATTTCGGCGATACTGCGGAACTTGGCTTCGACAAACGAAAGCGCCTTCTTGTCCATCATCTCGCTTTCGGCAGCGCCAGGCCCCATGACAACGGGAGCGGCAGTTCCGATGGTGCTGCCGCGCGTCATAAAGATCTTTTCCGCCGCGAGAGCGATCATCGCCCCGGCAGACGTTGCGTCTCCGCTCACAAACACCGTTACGGGAGTGCTGGAATCCAGGATCAGATCGCAAATCTCCCAGGCGGAATCCACCCGCCCGCCGGGAGTATCCATATCGATCACAATCCGGACGGCTTGTACATCTTTCGCCTCTTTGAATCCCCGCTCGAACACATGGAACAGCCCCTTCTCCACCTCGCCGGTGAGTGGGATGACATAGACGACATCGGCCTCACCCATGGCGGTTGAAGCAACAAGGAATAGGAGAGGAATGGCGAGCAATGACCGCATCAACGTCCACCGTACCGAGTATTTGTATGATGCTACGTCCGGGAAGGGAAATCGTCAAGAAGATCGAGGCGGAGGCGTCCACACAGGGCAACCACGGGGGGGATTGCCCCTACGGACCTTTCTACCGCAGGGGCAGGCCTCTGTGCCTGCCCAGTCAATTCCATCGGAACGGGGGACTAAAATCCCCCCCGCCGGTAATTCGGCGCTTCGCGGGTGATGGCGACATCGTGAGGATGGCTTTCCTGCAATGAGTTCGCCGTGACCTGCAGGAATTGCGTTTTTGTGCGCAGATCCTCAATGCAAGTCACACCGCAGTACCCCATGCCGGACCGAAGACCGCCCATCAGCTGGTATACATGGGCAGACAGACTCCCTTTGTAGGGAACCCGACCTTCGATTCCCTCCGGAACCAGTTTTCCCTGGTCGCTGACGGTTCCCTGGCCGTATCGATCACCGCTGCCCTCTTTCATCGCGGCGAGAGAACCCATCCCACGATACACCTTGAATGTACGCCCTTCGTACACCACGGTCTCGCCGGGAGCCTCCTCGGTTCCGGCAAAGAGGTTGCCGATCATCACGGCGGTCGCTCCGGCGGCGATGGCTTTCGTAATATCTCCGGAGAACCGGATTCCGCCGTCTCCGATGATTGGGACTCCGGAGACCTCGGCAGCCTTAACGCACTCCACAATCGCTGTCACTTGCGGGACACCGGCTCCGGTGACCACGCGCGTGGTGCAGATCGAACCCGGTCCGACACCCACACGAACCACATCCGCTCCCCGGTCGATCAGGTACCTCGTGCCTTCTCCCGTGGCGACATTTCCACCGATCACCACAATTTGCGGATATTCCGATTTAATGAATTCGACCATATCGCCGACCCGCTTGCTGAATCCGTGGGCCGTATCCACGACAATCGCATCCACACCGGCGCTTGCCAGCAACGGAAGTCTCTCTTCTCGATCCAGGGGGGCCACCCCCACTGCTGCACCCACCAGAAGTCTTCCAATAGAATCCTTCGCGGCATTTGGAAATCGCCGCTTCTTTTCGATATCCTTGATTGTGATCAAGCCGACGAGATTATTTTCACTGTCCACCACGGGGAGTTTTTCGATCCGGTGGCCGTGGAGGAACGAGACGGCGTTCTCCAATGTCGTGCCCACCGGCGCGGTGACGAGTTTCTCACGCGGCGTCATGAGTTCCGTCACCCGCTTGCTGGTATCGGTCTCGAATCGCAGATCCCGGTTTGTGAGAATCCCCACGAGTTTTGTGCCCTTGGTGATGGGCACACCGGAGATGTGATAGCGGGCCATGATTTCCAGGGCTTCCGAGATCATGGCGGTCGGCGGAAGCGTGATCGGACTTACGATCATGCCGCTTTCCGAACGCTTCACCCGATCGACTTCTTTTGCCTGTTCTTCCGGGGGCAGGTTCCGGTGCAGGATACCGAGTCCGCCTTCCTGGGCCAGCGCGATGGCAAGCCTGGAGTCGGTCACTGTGTCCATCGGGGCGGAGAGAAGAGGAACCGCCAGCCGAATCTTATCCGTCAGAGAAACGCTGGTGTCGATTTCACTCGGCAGGAGTTCCGCATAGTTCGGTAACAGAAGAATATCGTCGAATGTGAGGCCTTCCCCCCGAATCCGTTCGTTGGTCATCGCTTGTCACTCCCTGTGAAGATGGGTTCTTCTCTTCATCATACGAGAAAAACAGGGTCTGAAAAAGTACACGGGCGGGTCTTTGTGAGACCCGCCCGATTTCTGGCGTTATGATTTGGCGACCTCAGTAAGGTTAGAATAACATTGCCCCTACACTTGGCGCGCTGTCTGTCACCGGGTAAAAGAGCGGCGAAATGGTTTGGCTGAGTGTTGTCTCGAACAAGACCGTGCTATCCGTAATCGGACGATACAGTGGTGAGACCTCGACGTCGGTTGTCAAATCACCACTGTAAAGGGGCAGCGCCGAACCATCCACCGGAAGATCCGCCACATTCCCGACACCGTGCAATGTGCCGAATCCGTCGATCACGTAGAATCCGACAATCTTGCCATGCTTTGAGTCGACACCTGGCGAGGTGATAATGGGTTGGCCATAATTCGCGCGATCTACATAGGCGACCAATTCAAGTCCGCGAGCGATATCAAATCCGAAATAGGGAGCCATCGTGGATGGATCGCCATTGGAGAACGAGGCCAGGTCGAAACTGTCAGCGAGCGTGGCGCCCGGCGCGGAAACCAGGTAAACCTCGCCATAACTGGTCAGAAGAGCGTATCCCAGCCCGTTCGGGAACAGTTCGAGGTCTTCCGCCATGTCGAATCCGAAATAAGGCGCGTTGACTCTCGGATCGAACATACCGTTGTTGGGATTCTCCCACGGTGCCGGAACGGGATTGCCGTTTCCGTCTTCCAGCATGGAATGCACGATTCCCTGGCTGCTCAGGAGGTAATACCCGTTGGTCAGCGCCACATCGCGACCGTAATTCGTGCTGGTGAGATCTGAGCGATCTGTCGGAATCGCGATGGGTGTATTCAGCGCAGTTTCCGGAACTCCCAATCCGGAAGCGGTCAACCTTCGGAGCATCGAATTTGTTACATGGGTCGTGGAAATCGAAAAGAATCGCGTGGAGACTTCAAGATCTTTGGCAAAATATGAATGCCGATGATTCGTCGTCTGCGGCAGATCGGAAGGCACCCAAGGCGCATGGCTCAAATATTCCCGCACTTTCACCTTGTCGGGATTCTGAGCCGGATTCGGATTGTAGTTTGCGTCGAACACTTCCTGGCTGGGAACATAGTGCCGACGATACATTGGACGGAATCCGAACACGTTGAAGAAATCCTTCGTGCCGATCAGGGGATCGTTCTTCCGTTCGTCTTCCGAAGCGTTGTTGATTTCAGTCTGAATCATCGCCAGCACTTCGGGGTTGTTGATGTAGTGGACCGCGCCGAATCCGTCCAGGATGTAATATCCCTGGTATGCATTGGTCACGGGGCGCCAGTCCGGGGCGATTTCCAGGTCACGCACCAGATCCCATGGGAAGAAATAGGGCAGATATACGTCGGGATTGTGTGAGGCATTATAGGCCGCTGTCTGAGAATGAAAATCAGGCACACCGGTACGGAACTGGGGAGACGCGGTGGGAGTCTCTCCGTATGTGTGTACGCCCCCGTACCCGTCAATGACGATTACGCCCGTAATCAAGTCATTGGGATCGGCGACAAAATCCATGTCTCGTTGGATGTTGAAGCCGAAGAAGAACGGGAACGCGAGGAAATCTTCCGTGACCGGGATCCGCTGTGCAGTCCACAGTTCATCAAAGAAATCAGGTCCCGATACGGAACGCGCGAACCCAATCCCCCCGTAGACGTTCAATGCCGCCACACCATTCAGGGTGGAAGCATCCGGGAAATTGAACTGCGGTAACGACGTCGGGGTCTCCGACTGCCCATACACACTTGGATTCACGAAGCTGATTGCAACCACCAGGACCAGACCAAGCTGTCGCAAGCGGCCGACATAAGACTGGGTTGCTCGTTGCCTGTTCAATGAATCAAACCCCCTTTCGGCTATATCCTTAGGGATCTTTTGTTTCGAGTTGACCATCAAAACATACCTATCCATCTGCCATGAACATCCTTAGACCAATTATTTCTAGTAGAAATCTTTCCACATGTCAAGAACAAAAGGGCCTTTATGGCAAAAATGAGCACTGAAAATTTCGATATCATGCATGAAAAGGGTCCTGTCAACCTCTCTTTGGTCGTTTGGCCGATCTCAAATCGCGCCGAAATACTCCCAACTGTCGTCAAAACCCATCGAAAGACCGAATTCGGATTGGAAATCAATCCTGCCGGATAGTTCAATATAGCGCATTTTTTCCGAAATGACTCGTGAACGTCGCATTCCAGACTCCGACAACAGCATCATTTTTGCTCCAACCCATGCCGTATTGCCGATAAAATGCACTTTCTCCAAGTCCATGGGAGGGATCAAACCCACTTTCAAGGCCGATTCCGGGCACAAGTGGCTGCCAAACGCACCGGCAAGCAGGACTCTGTCGATTTTTTCGACCGTGATTCCCAGTTCGTGACAAAGGATCTTGATCCCGGCTTTTACTGCGCCTTTCGCAAGTTGAATTTCACGTATGTCCTTGTCAGTTAAGGAGATAGAAATTTTTCCATTCTCCCAGAGCACAAACCGTGTTCCTTCTGCGCTTTCCCGGATTCGAAGCCAGTCGGGACCAGGGTATTCCGTTGGTGGGAGCAGGCGTCCGGTCCGGTCCACAACCCCGGTTTCCAACAGTACGGCCAGGGTATCCACCAGACCCGATCCGCAGATGCCTGCCGGTTCCGTATCTCCGATCACGGCCAGGCATAACTGGTCTTTCTCGATCCAGACTCGCTCGATGGCCCCCTCCATTGCGCGCATGCCCTGCGAAATCTCGCCGCCCTCAAATGCCGGTCCGGCAGCGCAGGCACAAGCGGTCATCTCGTGTTCGTTCGCCAACACAATCTCCGCGTTTGTTCCCAGGTCCAGCATCACCACAGTCTCACTGGACTCATAGAGCGGACTGGCCAAAATGTCTGCAACAATATCACCCCCGACATATCCGGCAATCACCGGCGCGACACAGATGCATCCTTCCGGGTGAATCTCCACTCCCAGCTCCCGCGCCTTCCATACTGTGGGACGATGACAAACCGGAACGAACGGTGAAGAGGCGATTGGGCTGGGGTCCATTTGCAGAAAGAGTTGCTGCATGATGGTGTTTCCTGCGAGGCTCACGGCGTAGATTTCTTCTTTCCGAATGCCATGGTCTGCAACCAGCTGCTCGATCAGCCTGTTCAGCGTTTCCGTTGCGAGGCGATGCAGCGTTTCCAGACCGTCTTTTCTCTCCCGGACATAGCTCAACCGTGAGATCACATCGCTTCCACAGACCGCCTGCCTGTTCGTCATTCCATGTTTCGCAAATTCCGTACCGGTTTTTACGTCGTGAAGCGATGCCACAACCGTGGTTGTTCCCAGGTCCACCGCCACCCCATAGACGCCACGCATTACGCCCTGGGAGTGCAATGCAAGCCAATCCTCGCCGAACAGAATCGCGATGACTGCCCAATCGGAGTCGCGCAGGATACGGGGCAGGTCGCGAAGCAGATGTCCCGGAAGAGTCTTGGCGTGAATACCTTGAGCATGCAGAACCTCCAGCAAACGCTCTTCATCCCCCCGTTGATCCGTCACCGACGGCGGCGGGAGTATCAAGTCAATCGCGCGGACCGGGGATTGGATTTCATACGCAGGTTCTTTCCCTTCCTGGAGAATCACTTCCACCGGGGCAGTTCTCTGCAAGATTCTCACTTTCGCCGGTCCGAGGATTTCCACTTGGCAGCACAGCCGCAGCCCATTCGCCAGTTCCTCTGATGTGAACAGATCCTCCTCTTCCATGGACGGCGGGGAGACCTCTCCGGCGATCTCAACCCGGCATTTCCCACAAATTCCATGGCCCCCGCACGGAAATTCCAGGTCGATCCCCGCTTTGGACGCCGCTTCGTGCAGGCGGGTCCCGATCGGAACCGAGACCGTTTTCCCGTCCGGTTGAAATGTCACGAGTGCCTGATGTTCCATTTGTCCCTGCTGTTGTTTTTCCTCACGAATCAAGTTGTTTGAACTGTTCAGGATGACAGATCCCAGGGGACCATCCTAGTGCATTGTCCGACGAATGTCTTGCTCGACTGTCAGTTCAGCGGACGCTCCGATTGTCGGCCGGGTTGTCGCTTCTATTGTCATTCCGAACGAATGTGAGGAATCTCGTTTGAGATTTCTCCCTTCGGTCGAAATGACAGGCTTGGACTGACGTGACAGGGCTTCGGTCGAAATGACAAAGAGGGTCGCCAGAGACACGCGGTAACGTGCTCTGTTTCTTGGATCTTTGTTCCTTTCCCGCTACACTCGACAAAAACGCAGAGAAGACCTTGGATTGTGTGCTCTGATGATTGACATTACCGTTGACGATAGCCATCGCCCTTCCGGCGAAACGGAAAAACCGGCATCTGCCAAATCTCGACAGAGTCGGATCGTTCCGTCCGATCTGACCCGCTATCATCTGCTCTTTGTTCTTGCAGCGCTGACTTATCTTTATTGTTGCATTCACGCTCTTGACCTGACATACGTTGATTTCGGCGATGGGAATTACCTGTATCTCTCCTGGCAGCTTTCACAAGGGGAAAAACTGTACGTGGACCTGCCCTCGCCACAGCCGCCGCTGCATCTTTTTCTCGGATCTATTCTGGTGAAACTCGGCGGGGGATCGCTGATCGTTGTCCGCGTTTTCCAGGCGATTTTGCGGATCGTGACCGGCGCGCTGGTTTGGGCCATTGCGGGGCAGATTGGAAAGAGTCCTGTTATCTCTGCCCTGGCGGGGATGATTTACATCTGGCTCCCGGAAGGAGTCTGGTGGAGCCGTGGCTACCAGTCCGAGCATCTGTTGATTTTCATTCAATGCTTGCAGACGTATCTGTTCCTGCGGGCGCTTGACAAAAAGGGTCCCGGATTGCTCCTGGTTATGTCGGGCATGATCGGAAGCCTGGGAGTTTTCACCAATATGACGGCAGTGCCGTACCTGGCGCTGCAGATGACGTATCTCATTTATCAATTCCGCCCACGCTTTATTCCATTTCGAAAGAAAGCCTCCCCGCAAACCCGCCCGGGGTTTTTCTGGACGTTTCTGTTTTCTTTGGGGATACCGTGCTTGCTGCTGCTCCTGTTTATGAATTTCTACAGCCAGGGGCATTACATTGACCAGGTCTGGAGTCGGCAGATCGGCACATTCCCCACGCGATCGCTCAGCGAGTTGATCCAGCACGTTACCTCCAAGCTGACCACGGAATATGGGGATATCGTCACTTTTGAAGGGGGATTCGTGCTCCTGGCGATTCTGGGGGTTCTTGTGTATCTGGGACTGGAGGAAAGGAATCCGCACCGGGCATATCTGTTATGGTGGGCCATCGCTTCTTTCGGGTCCATCCTATTTGTGACCAAGGGTGGCACGGTGGAGTATATTTTCACGCTTGGCGAGCCTGCTGTTGCCGTTTTCTCCGCGTTTTTCCTTCGAACCTTTTTTGTCGGCGTGGACGTCCCCGCAACAATGCGGGAGGTCCGAAAAAGCCCTGTTCTATCCTGGGGCAAACTCTTCCTGGTGGTCCTTTTCCTGATTCCCACACTGTGTGTCAAAGGGGGATGGCTGATCACTCAGACCATGCAGAACCGCATGTCGGTCATGGAATTTCCCGAACCGCAGGTTCAGGCTGTTCGCTATATCATCGAGAAGTACACAAAGCCGGACGAGTCGATCATTGCCACGCCATTTTACGCTTTTGCTTCCGGCAGACGGCTGGCCGCGCATTTTCCCTATGATTTTATTCTGGCTTTTGCCTACGACCATGAATATGAGGCGCTGGAACAGGAATTGGGCAAACAATTCGGGCTGCCGAGAATCGACGCATGGCAGCAGGAGTCCGAGAATCCGCGTATGCCCCGGTATAGCGCTGTAGAAATTGCGCGCCTCCGCGCGGAATTCGACAAGAATCCGGATTTGTACCGGAAGTACAGTGCCCTGAGCATGTTTCTGGAGCTGAATCAGCTGCTCAACACTCAGAGAATCCCGTTGGTCATCACCAATCGGCGCAATATCCTGACCTGGCTTCCGTTGTTGTATCAGCCTTTGCGGGATCGGTATAACGTTCTGGATATCGAGATCGGACAGGGCAGTCCGCTGGAAGACCGGTATGACGAATCCTCAAAGATTCTGTATTCACGCGAGGAGCAACTGCAATTTTTCATCCCGCGCCAGTATGAACCACCAACGGCATCAGAGAGCGCCCCTATTCAACCGCGATGATGCAAGCAGGGAGCATCCGTAGGAAAAGGAAATCGCATCATGACCGAACTTCCTTATCGTTCATTGTCCGCCCGGAAGGCGGTTCCCAGCTATTGGCACCGACCAGGGGAGCAGATCTGTCTGCATCTTGGCGAAAGTCCCTTTCCGCCCACCGATGCCGTGCAACGGGCGATTTGCGATGCCGCAGGCGCGGCCAATTATTATCCCGACACGAATGCCGTCGCCCTGAGGGATGACCTCGCCGGATATGTCGGCCATAACGTTTGTCCCGAACAGATCATTGTCGGAAATGGTTCCGACGATCTGATTCAGCTCACGGTTCAGACCTTTCTTCCCAAGGGAGGAACGGTGGTCTCTTTTGAACCGACCTTTTTCTATTATGGATTCTGCACGGCGCGTGAAGGGGAACGATACGCGCCGATGTTCCGACGGCGGGCCGACAAGTACGATCTGCCCCCCATGGAAGAGATTCATTCGCATATTCAACGTGAAAAGCCGGATCTGGTCTTTCTCGCCAATCCGAACAATCCAACAGGCGGACTTGTCGACCGGGACCGCGTTCTCCAGCTGCTTCAACGGACTCCCGGGACTCTTGTGGTGGATGAGTGCTACTTTGAGTTTGCCGGGCAGAGTGTTGTGGACCTGATTCAGGAGCACTCGAACCTGATTGTTTTGCGCAGTCTATCGAAGAGTTTCAGCCTGGCAGGGGTGCGGATCGGATACGCGGTGGCCTGTCGGGAGCGGATCGATGCCCTGGAACGGATGGCGCTGACATTCCCGGTGAATGCCATCGCGCAGACAGCGGCGCGGGCAGCCCTGCGCGAGACGGAGATCATGCGGGAACGGATCGGAAAAATCATCACATGGCGGGAAAATCTTGCCCGTGAATTAAATCAGCTCGGACTGGATGTTTTTCCTTCCCATACGAACTTTCTTCTGGTATGCTCTGGTTTGTTGAATAAAATTCCTGACGACTGTGCGCTGTGTTTAAGCAAACGGGGAATACTGGTGTCGAATCAGACACATACCCCTGGGATTGAGGGGACCGCTTTACGGATCACTGTGGGAACTCCGGATCAACTGGAACGGTTGCTTCAGGAGATCCGCGAATTCGTTACGGGATATTGAGATCGCTCGCCGGAGGTTCGGTTCTATAGGAAACGAATCGGACTTTGGCGGGTTTTGTTTTTTATTGGGGAGTAGAGCCGAAGTGATTCCGCAACACGTCGCCCCTCTGACCGATTGTGTTTTCCAGATTTTGCAGAATCCTGTCCATGCCGGGGAGATTCCCGGGGGCGGAGGTCAGGGCAATCACCTTTCCGCCGCTGATTTCGAGATCTTGAATCCGATCTGTCATGCTTCCGGGAAGGTGGGCGAGCAACAGCTTCCAATGAAACATCGGTGGCCAGCCTTGTCGAACCGGCACAGAATTCTGGGCACCTGACCGCTGTTTCTTTCCCCGGCCCTGATTGAGGGTGATCTCCGCATCCGGCCCATCCGGAATCCAGAACAAAAACAAATGCTTTCCCCGAAGCGAACGGTCGATATCAACCTTGCTCTGCCAGGCTTGAGGGTTTCCCCATTCGTCCGATTCCACGAAAAACGGAATCCCGTAAGCATACTGCAATCCCGTGAATAGTCCGGCTTTGGAATTGGTGTCGAGCCAATCGCACATCAACGGCTCTGTTTTTCGGGGATGGTGGGTCAAGAATGGGCCGGTTTGCAGGATATCGGCTTTCTCGATTTTGTTTTCGACCCGGCGCTGTCGCGACTTTTTTCGTCTCTCTTTGGGGATTTCGCCGCCGATGACAATCGTGTCGCCGTTTCTGACTTGCCACAGGATGAGCGAATCCGAACGCTCGGCGGCATGGAGGATGCCGGTTCCCTCCTGGAGCGGGGTGACTTTGCGCCCGTGTTTCACGCCTATGGGCAGATTACTCAAGTCCACGCGGGGGATGGTGATCGCGACATCGAACGGAACATCCAGAGTACTGCGAAGTCGGAAAGAGAATTTCGATTTGCCGTCTGTGCGATAGTCCTCGACGACCGTATGCCTGCCCCCGCGATTGGTGACAAAACAATCCGCCTCTCCGCAAACGACACGGACTTCCGTATCCCCGACCGGGTACAACAGGTGAAACGGTTCCGCCCATCCGAAGATCGCCCGGTTACCTATTCCCACCGCGCATCCCGGATACAGACCGAGTTGCTCGGTGAACGCGGCATCGTACTGCGTAACCGATGAGGCGGACTCCTCACGGTATAGCAACGGCCAGCGCTCCAAGATGCCGTGCAGAATATGTTTCAGGACCGGATCGCCGGACGTTACCGCGACATCGGCCATGGCCTCGATCTGCCAGGTTACCTCATTCCCGCACGCGGACCCTGCCCATTCATGCCCGGCGTTCCGCTCCAGCAGAAAGGTGGAGTCGAGAGCGTCTTCGCGATTGTTGTCATAAAGCCATACGGGGAGATACCGGTACGCGAATGTCACCGCCAGGTCCAAGGCTTCGCGCGCACGTTCTCCGCGTTCTTTGTCATCGCGAAAGAGATGGTGATAATCCAGCAGGAAGGCTATCGGCAACGAGCCGCCGATGGCGAATGGCGCGGACGGGACATCCACAAACTCATTTCGAGTCCAGACGATATGCCGCGCCCAATTCAATGCACCTTCCGCCGCTTCAAGGTATTCCGGTTTCGGATCGTGTTTCCACAGGTTCAGCAGCATTCGCGCAGCAGCGAATCCATCGCTGTTGTGCAAAGTTCGCACCGCCTCGCCCCCATAAGCCTCCTGCCATTTTCCCTG
>JAKPYU010000166.1 GCA_029568995.1 Candidatus Omnitrophota bacterium
TTCTTCTCAACAGCAGGCCGTATCAAATCAACGAGGATCTGCTGCGGCTTGCGAATATCAAGTATCTGTTCGTTCAGCCCAGCCCGGAGGCCGGGGATATTCGGAAACTGCCGAACACGGTTCTGCTGAAACAGTTCGGAAGTGTCGAGGTCTATGAATGGGAGAAATGGAACGGCGAGAGTTGGCGTCTTGACGGAGAAGGAGTGGTATCCATTCTTGAGGACAGATCCCACCACCTGCGGCTAAGTATCAGCGGAACAAAAGAGGACACCACGCTTTGGATCGGGATCTCCCGCTACCGGAAATGGAAAGTCTTCCTGGACGGGGAACCGGTTTCGCTCATTGAAGCCGAACCCTCACCGGATCATCCCGAACTCGGCAAATTCCCTGGTGTGCGAGTACACGACGGGACGCTGGATATCCGCTATCGAAAAGAATGGATCGACTGGGCGGGGCAGATTGTCAGCTCTTTGGCGTTTCTCCTATTTCTGTTTTTCATCTTTGATTGTGTCAGTGGAAAGAGACGATGGGAGAGAGGGCTTGATTCGCTGCCTGTTCAGACCATACGCAAATGGATTGCACATCGGATTCGGATACCTGGGATTGTTCTCTGCGTTGTATCCGCGATAGCCATCCTTGCCGTGGCCGGATTCTTCCTGATTCGTCCGTTGTCCCCCCGGCCTCAATACGCGATGTTCCTGGGGGTGTGGTATGACATGGTGGGCGAGAAAGACTGGACACCGGATGGAAAGAAGGACCTGGAATGGGTGGTCTATTTGAGACCACGACAGGATGTGGAACTGGAATCTGTCACCATTCGCAGAATGGATACAGAGCCGAACGGCCCCGCGAATATGGTTTGGACAACGGAAAAAGGCCAACAAAACAAAATCGCCGTGTTTGATGACCTGGGACGTCGAATGGATACGGACGGTGCGGATTTGAGATTCCCGCTTCGCCGAAGCCAGCGGGTCTTTTTCTATGCGCACAATATCTTTTCGGGCCAGCCGCCGAAGGAATTTCGGGCCAGCCTGGAACTTCATTTTTCCAATGGAGCCGTTGAGCAGTTTTATGCTCCGTAGTGTAATGTAGACGAATAGTCTTAACAAATACCGTCATTGCGAACGAAGCGTGGCAATCTCGCCGCCGTGGTATACAAGCCTGAGATCGCCACGTCGCCGCCCTTCGCAGACTCCGGGCTGCTCCTCGCGATGACGGGACTCTGTAAAGGTAATTCAGTTACAGGACAATAGTATTCGTTAGTGGATGGGAGAATGGAGACCGATGGGACATGTGAGAATTGTTGATGGGTGCGCTGCGTACGGCCCGGACCCGTCGGGGCGGTCCAATGGTACGTTGGAGGATCTTCAACGGATCATGGACCGTCACGGGGTGGATCTGGCCTGTGTGCATCATCAGCTGGCCTCACGCATGGACCCGCGCAGCGGGAACGACAGGATTCTGAAAGAGATCGGAAACAATCCCCGGTTCCGGCCTGTGGCAGCCCTCGATCCCCGTCATATCGAGAGCGGTGCATCCGAGGTGGACCGATGCGCCGATGCCGGGGTTCGCCTGTTCCGCCTGTTTCCCGAATTGCACGGATATCCCTGGGGCAGCCTGGCGCTGATTGAGGTCTGGGAAGCCCTGGCGCGGCGCAATGTGGCGCTGATTGTTCCTCAAGGCGGCGCGGGATTCCTGAGTGGATTTCTCACCGCCACGCGCGATTATCCTTTCCCGAAACTTCTGATCGGCTGCCAATACTGGATCTTTATGGAGTACCTGGCCGGTCTGCGGCGGTATCCCGAAACGTACCTGATGGCGGTCGCCGCCAATTACACCGGATTTTATGAGACCCTGATAGCGGAAGTCGGGGCACATCGTGTGTGTTTCGGTTCCAATGCGCCAATGTACTATGTAGGGGCAAGTCTGATGGTGCTGCAACACGCGCAGATGTCCGAACAGGATCGGGCGCAGATTCTGAGCGGTACATTGCTGCGCCTGCTTGGAGAGAGTTCATGACCCTTCGACGAGTCGATGTTCATGCGCATTACGGTCACTGGCCGTTCGCTTCGACCGATCACAGCTTTTCTGCGCTGCTGAAGATGGTCCACGAAGCCGAGATCGACCAATGCTGGCTGTCATCCGTGAAAGCCATTACGGCCGATCCGGTCGAAGGCAATCGTGAATTATTCGAGATCATTGAGCCTCACCCCGAGCTGGCGGGCCAGGTCGTCATCAATCCGCATTTCGTCCACGAGTCCATTGAAGAGATTAAGAAATATATGAATCACCCACAGTTTGTCGGACTGAAGACTCATCCCAACTACTGCGCAGAGAATTGCGACAGTCGCGGGTATCGCGAAATTTTCGAGGCCTATTCACGAATATCCGACAAGCCCATTCTGGTGCACTGTTTCCTGTTGGGAGAGGCGCAGGCATTGATTCGTGTTGCGCCGGATTTCCCGCCGTTACCGTTTATCATGGCACACATGGGGGGAGCGGAATGGAAAGCGGCGGTCTATGGAGCGGCGGATATCGGCAATATCTATTTTGAACCCGCGTGCAGCCTGCCGCTAGCCGACAAGATTGCCTATGCAGTACAGCGCGCCGGACCGGAGCGATTCCTGTTCGGTACGGACCTGACGCTGATCGATCCCGGATTCAGTATCGGGATGGTCGAGTCCACTGAAATTGATGAGGAAACGAAAGAACGGATTTACTGCCGGAATGCGCTGCGATTGTTGGGTCACGGACGTTGCGTTGTCGGTGGTGACGGTTGAACCATCCATTCGACGGGGATCTTCTCGCGGACCACGGAACCGGGTGGGGAAATCTCCGAAAGGACCTTCTCCAGGAATCCGGGGAAGATCGGCAGCGGTCTCAGCAGATCCATCCGAACAAACAGGGCATACCGGCTGGGTGCCTCGAAACGGCTGATGACACGCAGATCGGGGATCGCGTTTTCGAGGCCGTATTCCCGCAGAACCTCCTCGGCCTCTCCTTCGGGCAACCCGGCGGCGTCGATGGTTCCGGCAAAAAGGTGGTGAACCACCTCCCGTGTGCTTCCCAGCGCCCGAACCAGGGTTTCGTCCGGTCCCAGACCGGCACTGCGCAACAGCCCATTCTGTGCCCCTCCGCCCAACGGATAGGCCAGGTCGATCACCCCGATGATTTTGCCCTTCAAATCCGCCATGCTTTTGATGCCAGTCTGCCTTGTAGTGAGAAGTGTCGCGCCAGTCACCGCCGGGATGACCGGATCGGTCCAGGTGAGAAAAGGAACATAGTTCGTTCCGATGGTCGCCAGAAGGAACTGATACTCGCCGATGATCGCATCCGGTTTTCGGAGCGCGACCTGCCCGGCGACCTGCGACCAGGGCATGGAGGTTTCATCGGACCAATGAATCCCTGCCGCCCGGTCCAGGGCCGTCTTATTCCAGGCCTGAATCACCTTGTGCCGATCGGGGGGAAAGACATCCGGTGTGGCGCACTGCGGCATGGGAGCCACAAGAATGCGAAAAATGCGGGGGGCTTCCTGAGCCTGGGCGGTCAGGGGCAGGAGAATGAAAGTAAACATCGCTTTCTGAACAAGGTTCATTGGACTTTTCTTTTGTTGTGTAGCACAGATATTTTACCGCATTTTGTCATTTTGACCGAAGGGAGAAATCTCGGCCAAAGGAGAGATTCCTCACTTCGTTCGGAATGACAGGAAGTAGGGGCACGTTGCAACGTGCCCCTGCTGACTAGCTCGCGCACATTGGCTTTTCCCTGCTGTTCAGATCCTGCCAGACGGCAAACGGGCGATGCGGTGGCTCGTGAAGATCCGGGTCCGCCTGGTGCAGATCCGCGACGGCACTCTGGGCGTTTTTCAACCATTCGGTATCCCGAACGGGATCTGCCACCCGGAATGTCCAGAGACCGCTCTGCCTGATCCCAAACAGTTCCCCCGGTCCACGCAGCCGCAAATCCTGTTCCGAAAGGTGGAACCCATCCCGTGACTGTTCCAGGGCCTCCAGTCTCTGTTTGGCGAACGTACTGATATTCGATTTTGTTACCAGGACACAATAGGATTTTTCCGTTCCTCGTCCCACCCTTCCTCTCAGTTGATGCAACTGGGCCAGGCCGAAGCGGTCCGCTCCCAGCACAACCATGATGGTCGCCCGTGGCAGATCCACGCCGACCTCCACCACGGTTGTCGCAACGACCAAATCCAAGTTCCCTTCGGCAAGCGCGTGCATGACCTCGCTGCGTTCGTCGGCCTTGAACCGCCCATGCAGGAGCGCAATCCGCCGGTGGGAGAATTCCGATTGAGACAGAATCTGATAGAACTCCTCCGCCGAGGGATAAGTTCCGGTTTCATCTCCGGGATCAATGACCGGACAGACCACATACGCCTGCTGGCCCAGCGCCAGCTTCTCGTCAACAAATCCCCAGACCTTGTCGATCTTGTCCCAGGTAGTCCAGCGGGTCTTGACCGGGGGTCTTCCGGCGGGCAATTCATGGATTTCGGAGATATCCATATCGCCGTACCATGTCAGGGCCAGTGTTCGCGGGATGGGGGTTGCGGACATCAGGAGCAAGTCAGGCCGCGTTCCCTTTTCTACGAGCCGGGACCGTTGCGCAACACCGAATTTGTGCTGCTCGTCAATCACCACCAGTCCCAGGCGGTCGAACTCAATTCGCTCTTCAAACAGCGCATGGGTCCCGATAACGATGTTCAGAGATCCCGCCGCCAGCGCCTGGAGGATCGGTTTGCGTGCCCGTTCGGTCATTCCGCCACGCAAGGAAGCCACCATGAGTTCCGGGATGTTCTTTTTCAATCGCAGAAAGGTATTTAAATGCTGCTCGGCCAGGATTTCCGTGGGAACCATCATGGCGGCCTGAAATCCACCGGCTGCGGCCAGGATCAATGCGTAGAATGCGACTACCGTTTTCCCCGATCCGACTTCCCCCTGCAAGATCCGGTTCATCGGAGTGGGATTGAGCATATCCTGCTGGATCTCCCGCACGGCGCGCACCTGATCGCCGGTCAGACGAAACGGCAGAGCCTCCACGTAACGCGCAGGCCATGTCGCGGGGATTTTCTCAGAAGTCGCATCCCTACCCCCTCTCCCTCCGGGAGAGGGTTGGGGTGAGGGAGGAGTCAGCGCAGAAGGTTGGGGTGAGGGAGAATCCGACCCACCAAACGGATCGGGAACCGGCGGAGCGTGTTGCACCCCCTGTGCGGACCGGATGGCGGATCGACTCTGGGCAAGCAGCCATCGCAACTGAAAGAACTCCTCGAAGATCAGTCGGTGACGGGCGGCGATCCACGCGCCTGTGGAGGGTATTCGAAGTGCCTCGGCATCTTCCTCCGGCAACTGCTCGAACAGGTCGGGGTCGGTTCCCGTTGCGTTTATGGTCGGTACACCATCAGCGGGTTCAGGCTGGTGAACCACCCGCAACGCTTCTCCCAAGGTTGGCAGGGAATACCGGGCCAGAATCTCCAACGGCAGGAACTCCAACGTCGGAGGAACGTATTTCTCCAGCGCAGAGGAAATCATATCTCGGAGGTGTTTCTGTTTCAGACCCTCAGTGAGTGGGTAAAGCGGAAGAATCCGACCCTCGGTATCCTCCTCATCGGCCTCATCCACCCATTCGATTTCCGGGGAAGTCATTTTCAGGGTGAAGTTCCGGTCGTCGAGTTTTCCAAAGAGGCGAAGACGTGCTCCCGGACAAAGTTTGTCCTTGAGATAGGCCTGGTTGAACCAGACGGCGGCAACACAGGTTCCGCCCGTGTCAATTACCGCCTCCACGATATTGCGCACTCGGCTTTGCGGACGGGTTCTTCTGGCATGGACGGACTGGACCGTGCCCTGAATGGTGACCGATTTTCCGGGTGTGACGCTCGCGAGAGACCCGACAACGCGGCGGTCGACATACGCCCGTGGCAGATGCCATAGCAGGTCATAGAGGATTTCGATCCCCAGTCGGCCCAGCATGGAAGCACGCCGGGGACCCACTCCCTTCACATATTGCACGGATGCAAGAAGAGGCTTCAGAAGTTTGCGGGCTTCCGTATCCGACACCGAGTCAGCCATTCCTCGAATCATCCTCCGGAATTACCGCTCATTGTAAGAACGATTGGCGCACAAGGGGATGGGGGATATCCGCTCTCAACAAACCCGGTCTTGCAGATCAAAGAACGTTGTACTTTCCCCCCAGGCCAAGGAAGCGCAACAGAAATCGAACGGTATAATCTTCGTCCCGATCCAGGCGGTTCCGATGTTCGAATTCGACAATCGCCTGAAAATCGTGTAGCTCCCGAATAATGCCGAGGCGGTTCTTTCGGAGAACGCTCTCATCCGCATCGTAGCGTTGACCGAACGTGACGGAGTATTTGTCGGATAATTTCAGTCGCGTATTCCAGTATAATTCTTCCTGGCTGTCTACATCGATCAGCTCGTCCTCGAATGTATTGTATCCGATACGGGAACTCCATCGGGGAATCGGTCGAATATCCAGATAGACATTGCTGGAGCGTACCGTGCTGTCGTCGATGTCGTATCGAAGGTTGTTCCCGATACCGAGCCAGTCCACCGGCAATAATTCAAATTCCTCGAAATAATCCGCGTAGCGATGATCGTCGGAATCCGCCTCGTCGTTGAAATAGGATAAACTGTCGTATCGGAGGTTCTCATCCGGGAAGTAATCGTAGGCGCTTCCCATGGTCAGCCGGGCCAGGGTATGGGTACCGTCCGGGGCCTTCCGCTGAAGTTTCGTATTCACTCGCGCGGACAAACGGTGGAAGGTGGCGCGAAAATCGTCGATATCGTCGATGTACGGGAATCGCTGACGGGGATCGATATCCAGGCCGATTTCCTCCAGATCCGTGTCCGGTTGAAAATAATCATATCCGAGAATCGGCTCGAATACGGCGCGCATTTTCCCCCAGGAACCTCCGGGATTGAAATACGCGACGGATCGCGTGCCGAGTTCCGTGCCGGTCTCAAACATCCCGCGAAACTCATCGTCAAATTCTTCATTCGTCAGAACACGAGTGCGACGGACCGGATTGGAATAGTCGGTTCCACGGTATCCGAGATAAGGCTGTAAGTACCAGCCATAGGCGAAGTCGAACGGAGAGAAAAGCCGCAATTCGGCGTCGGTTCGCTGAATCTCTTCGATGTAATTGGTCTCATCAATCGAGGAACGGGGTAGTTGATATCCCTGCTCGCGCCGGGCATCGTCATACGCCAGGTGGGCGTCCAGGTATAGGCGCGTATCCATGAGACTGGACGGCATCAGATCCCATCGGGCCTGGGGAAGACGTTCGGTTCGCGGCAGCTGGCTGTAAAAATAGTCCTCAAGATGTTTTGTTCCGGTAACGCGGAGAGATTGACGATCCCAATCCTTCGAGACGGAGACATAGGATGGATAGTCCCGTTCGAGCTCATCGGAAGTGACTCCGCGTGTCTCCATTACGTGGTCGAAATCTTCATTGAATTCAAAATCGGACGAGCGGTGGAACCGGCTGCGAACGGTCACATCATAGGGAAGTGTTTGCCGGTAATACCCGTCGAGACGATACCGGTCATCATCCTCAAAATAGTCATCATCATCCGCATCGCGCTGGCTGACCCCATACCACCGGATTCTTCCATCCGGCCCGCCTTCACCGGGGAAATGGAAATTCCAGGATGCCCCGTACCCATACCCGACATCCGAGAACGTATCGCCGAAAAACGCGAGACGAAGACGCGGGTCCAGGTGCACATTCAATTTGTGCATCGTGGTGAATCCCAAATGTCCGAAACTGGCTGCATTAAAAATGTATGCGATGCGAGGTCGAGCCAGGGATCGAGTAAAATAAGGCAAGTATCCGAGCGGGAAACCGTTCTGCACCCACCAGATATCATGCAACCAGAATCGGTCGCCCGGCAGAACCGTCATGGTATCGTATTCAATGTAATAATGGGGAACCGGCATATCGCAGGTGGTGACCGTCCCGTCGAGAATGGTGTATTGGTCGATCATCTCAGGTTCGGTGGCTCCCTGGGGAATGTTGCCGGGGACCTCCTGACGGATGACTTCTTTGCCGGTGATATACAATTCGGGATCGATATAGGAATGTTTCAGGTTGTAAAGGCGGGCTTCCTCCTTTTCGAGGTCGTAAACCACCTGGTCAGCCACCATCAGCCGACCGTCATCCCACATCCTGACATCTCCCTGGGCGCGGATCTGTTGTTCCTTCTGATCGACAACGACTTCATCCGCGGTGATCGAGCGGTCTCCATATACCACATTCGCCCGCTCGCCTTCCTGGCTCTTAATAATCAACACACCTTCATCGCCCAGGTATTCGGTATCCCCGTGGCATTGAATCGGAATGGGAACGGGAAACGTAAATTCCGCCGTGGCGTCCTCTTGCGCCCAAGTTGAGAAGGGGAAGATCGCAAGACCTGTGAGAACCAGAAGCCAGGCGCGGAATCGTACTCGGCTTCTCGCATCGGCGGTGCGATTCCGTGGGACCGCTGTATGAAATGAGATTCCAGTCACGGGCATCAACCAGGCAAACAAAAGATGCTCTCTTCTACCACAGGCGTTCGCGGGCGTCAATTTCCAGGCGTTCGGATTCAGCGGTGATCAGGATCTTATTTCTCCGCAAAGGTTCCCAGAATCTCCCCGTAATAAACCCGATGCAGGTCCGCGTTCGGGTAAGCGGACTGCATAATTTCCTCCGCCAGGTGTCCCGCCCGGATGTCTTCATAATTGACCACCACGCATTCATAGCAGATTTCGCATTCCGCAATGGTCGGGGATTTCACGAATTTCCCCGGAGCGGGTGTGATTTTGCATTCGGCGAATTTGTCTTTCTCTCTGCCGGATCGGCTTCCGCAGATCATGGTGACCTGTTCCATCCCCGGTGTGGGAACATTCACGGTGAAATCGCCGGTGGCCTCGATACAGCCATAGGTATACCTGGATGGACGCACCAGGACCGTGAAAATCGGCTTTCCCCAGACCACGCCGATCGTCCCCCAGCCGATGGTCATGACGTTCGGTTTCAGGTTCCGGTCGAGGGAAGTCAGCAGCAATCCGCTGCCCGCAAGCCTTCCCAGAGTCACATCCAGCCGATGGGTGTAGGGAACCTCGATCTTTGCCATTTCACTCACCTCCCAAAGCCTGCTATTGACCGCGTCAGAATATTCCTCTTGGGGCAATGAGCAATGAGACAGGGAATTTCCGTTCAATTCAAGGGAGATCTGCCGGGCACCACGAATTCGGCTTTCCTCTTTCTGTTTGATGCGGGTTGAAGTAGGATTTTGGGGTGGACTGGGAGATAACCAAGAAAAGCATAGTGGCATACTTGATGTCCATGAGGTCGGGGACTGACAGAAAAGCGGTGGATTCTGTGGAGGAAAGACGGGGCTGAGCGGAAAGTGGCCCAACAGGAGACGGTTGATATCATGCCCGTGAACATGGACAAACCACATCTCTGGAAGGCAGACATCGTACGTTCCGTCGATTTCTACAACGACTGGTTCATGCGGTTTGCGCCAAAGGCATATCGCGATACCCGACAGGAGGCAACCCGGCAGGTAGAAACTGCACTCCGCCTGACGGGCAACCTGACGGACATTTCCCCAGAGACCTTGTCACGGTACCCGGAGATACTTCCCATTCTTCGCATGGCAACGGCCCCACCTATCGCTCGTGACAGATTGATAGGGCTTGGATCTATCTCACCAAACCTTGTAAAGAACATGGAATTGAACCGGCGTATTCCTCCGAATATGGCGAACAAGAAAGTTGCGGAAGAATTGGGCAAGATCGGCTTTCTTGTTCGGAAGCTGGCTGACGCGGACATTCTACCCTGGCTTGAAGACGAGCGCGTCCCCAAGAAGGCCGTCGTCCACCGTGCGGCAACAGTTATCGCGGATCGACTCTGTGGCGCGTCTGCAGATCCCATTATCCGAAATGCTCAGGAAAGGCGGCAACTTGCGTTTATTCAAGACTGGCTTGAGACGCGCCAATACCGAAATATAAAGCCCGCAATGGTTTCCGACTTCCGGGAAATGGAACCGGCCACTTTCGCCTTTCACCTCAATGCACCTGTGACGCTTGAAGGTGGCCAAAAGCGGATCAACATCCCCATCGATGTCGTGATCACGCCAAAGCAACGAAGGAAAAACCTCTTGCCGATTTTGATTGAGTGTAAGTCAGCGGGGGATTTCACGAATACAAACAAGCGTCGCAAGGAAGAGGCCACGAAGATTGCCCAACTACGATCCAATTACGGAAAGGATGTCTGCTTCATCCTGTTCCTCTGCGGCTACTTTGACAGCGGTTATTTGGGTTATGAAGCCGCAGAGGGATTGGATTGGGTTTGGGAACACCGGATTGACGATTTGGTTCACTTCGGAATCTGAAGATGAGACACCTAGAACAGCAGGAAGAGCGACGCCTTGCCCTCCAGGCGCGGCTTGACTCGATGAAAACCCAAGCGGAAAGGAACCGCTTGGGGCAATTTGCCACGCCTTTTCCCCTGGCTGGCGACATTCTCGAATACGCCAAGACTACATTCCCCAAGGGGATGCCCGTTCGTTTTCTCGACCCGGCAATTGGAACCGGTTCTTTCTATTCCGCGTTTCTCCGGGTGTTTGGAGACATCACCGTGCAGTGGGCGGTCGGCTACGAGGTGGACAAGCATTATTCTCTTCCTGCACGTGAACTGTGGAATAAGTATCCGCTTGAAATTCGCATGGAGGACTTCATCAGGGCCGAACCACCGACAGACGAATCGAACAAAGCAACGCTTGTCATCTGCAATCCTCCCTATGTTCGGCATCACCATATGAAGGGGACGGAAAAAGAGCGACTTCATAGCCTTCTCTCGATGCGTCAGGGGGTTTCTCTTTCGGGTTTAAGTGGTCTTTACTGCTATTTTCTCTGTCTATCAAAGGACTGGATGGCACGCGATGCAACTGCAGGATGGCTCATCCCTAGTGAGTTCATGGATGTCAACTACGGCACAGCCCTAAAGCAGTTCTTGCTGGATCGTACGACATTGCTTCACATCCATCGTTTCTCACCGGAAGACATTCAATTCAGCGATGCGTTGGTTTCTTCCGCTGTCGTATGGTTCAGGAATGCCACGCCGCCACAAGATCATCATGTCAGATTCACTTTCGGCGGGTCACTTTTGAGGCCGGTCATTGAGCAGGAGTATCCTGTTAATGTCTTACGACAAATAGGTAAGTGGACCTCCCTTCCACGGGTCCATAGTCAAGGAAGCCTTGGCAGGTCCAGTTGGGTCATAGGCGATTTTTTTGATGTCAAAAGAGGAATTGCCACTGGCGCCAATGAGTTCTTTGTGTTGTCGTCCGAAGAAGTTCTCCGCCGGGGTATCCCGCAAGAATTCCTGATCCCGATTCTACCCAGTCCGCGATACCTCAGGTCCGACCTGATCGACAGCAATGAGACAGGGGTTCCTCAAATTGAAAGACAGGCTTTCTTGTTCTCAAGTAACCTATCTGAAGAACAGATTCGGAAAGAGTATCCCCCCGTTTGGAGATACCTTCAGGAGGGACGCGAACAAGGCATTCCTGAGCGGTACATATGCCGTAATCGTGATCCCTGGTATTCTCAGGAAAAACGGGCCGTCGCACCATTCCTTTGCACTTATATGGGCCGTTCAAATCGGCAGAGGAATTCCAGGCCCTTCCGATTCATTCTCAATCGCTCTCGGGCAATTGCCGGGAATGTTTATTTGATGCTTTACCCCAAGTCCTGGGTCAAGAGGAGAATGATAGAGGACCCCTGCCTTGTGGAAGCAGTCTGGTGTGCTTTCAACACGATTCCCATTGAAAGCCTTCTCGGAAAGGGTCGGGTTTATGGCGGTGGACTCCATAAGATTGAACCCAAAGAATTGCTCCATGCACCTGCGGAGTCGATCGCCTCACTTCTTCACCATCATGTCGAACCGCGCAGTGTTCAGATGACCCTTTTTGACCCTTAGAGACCAATCTGCGTCGAAAGTCATTTCCTCTCAATTCAAGGGAGATCTGGCGGGCATTGCAGATTCGGCTTTCCCCATTCCTCTTTCCGTTTGATACGGGTTGAAGTAGGATTCCAGGGATAACGAAGGCAGGGAATTCGTTTCTCCATGGAGGACTCAAGAACATGCTTCGACGATTTGTGGTTGCACCCCGTATTCCCGATTCGCTGAAACGGGTCCGGGAAATCGCCTACAACATCTGGTGGTGCTGGGATAAAGAGGCCATCGAGCTGTTTCGTCGCCTGGACCGGATTCTCTGGGAACAGTGTTACCAGAATCCCGTCCGGATGTTGGGCTGCCTTTCGCAGGAGCGATATGAATTTCTTGCAAACGATGAGAGTTATCTCTCCCACATGGAGCGGGTTGGGGCGAAACTGGACGCCTATTTGAAGGCGCATACCTGGTTTGGCGAACAATCCTGCCCCATCAAAACGTTTCGGATTGCCTATTTTTCCGCCGAATTCGGCCTGACCGACTCCCTGCCGATTTACAGCGGCGGTCTGGGAATCCTTGCCGGTGATCATCTGAAGTCTGCCAGCGACTTGGGCATTCCCCTGGTGGGAGTCGGGCTGCTCTATCGACTCGGATATTTCCGTCAATACCTGAGTGTGGATGGCTGGCAGCAGGAGCTGTACCCGGAAAACGATTTCTACAACATGCCGGTCGAGCTGGAGCGCGATGACAAGGGGAATCCGCTCCGAATCAGCGTGGAGTACCCGCAGGGAGAGGTCAAAGCGCAGGTTTGGCGGGTCAATGTAGGACGGGTCAAGCTGTATCTGCTGGACACGAACATCGAAGAGAACGCACCGGAGAGCCGTCCCATCACCGGGCAGCTTTATGTTGCCGATCAAGACATGCGGATTCGCCAGGAGATCATGCTGGGCGTCGGCGGGGTGCGTGCCCTGCGCGCCCTGGGGATCTCGCCCATGGTGTATCACATGAACGATACCCACCCGGCGTTCCTGGCCATCGAGCGGCTGCGTGAAGTGATCGCTGACCACAAAATGACGTTCGCAGAGGCCCTGGAAGTGGTTGCCGCCGGAACGGTTTTCACAACCCATACTCCCGTGCCGGCGGGGAATGAGACGTTCCCCCCGGAGATGATCGATCGCTATCTTTCGAATTTCTATCCCCAACTGAATCTGACCAAAGAGAAATTTCTTGGATTGGGGCGGATCGATCCGAGCAACCGCAGCGAACCGTTCGGTATGACCGTGATGGCCCTGCGTCTTTCGGGACGCCATAACGGAGTCAGCCGTCTGCACGGAGAGGTGGCACGGGGGATGTGGAATCCGCTTTGGAAAGATGTGCCCCAGGCGGAAATCCCGATCATGCATATCACCAATGGCGTGCATATCAATACCTGGATCTCCAACGACTTGGTGGGATTGTATGATCGCTACATCGGCCCGCGATGGACTCTCACTCCGGCGGATCAGAGTATCTGGAAACGAGTGGACCAGATTCCCGATGCGGAATTGTGGCGGACCCATGTCCGGCGGCGTGAACGGCTGGTTGCCTTTGCGCGGCGGCGTCTGCGGACGCAGTTGACAAAACGTGGCGCACCCCGCGCGGAAATCGAGCAGTCCGATGAGATCCTGGACCCGGAAGCCCTCACAATTGGATTTGCGCGACGGTTCGCAACCTACAAGCGTGCAACCCTCCTGTTCACCGATTTGAATCGGCTGAAACGGATCCTGTCCAACCCGGAACGGCCCGTGCAGATCATCTATGCCGGGAAAGCCCACCCCGCCGATAACGCCGGGAAAGACCTGATTCGGCATGTGATCCAGCAAGCCCGCACCGAGGATCTTCGCAGGAAGATCGTTTTCCTGGAGGACTACGATGTAAAAGTCGCGCGATACCTGGTTCAGGGCGTGGATGTCTGGCTGAACACACCCCTTCGGCCCATGGAGGCCAGCGGAACCAGCGGTATGAAAGCGGCGGTCAACGGGGCACTGAATATGAGCATTCCCGATGGGTGGTGGCCGGAGGCCTTCGACGGAACCAACGGCTGGTCCATCGGACAAGGCGAGGACTACGCGGACCGGAACTACCAGGACCAGATCGAAAGCCAGGCGATTTATGACATGCTCGAAAAAGAAATCGTCCCCATGTTTTATGATCGGGGACCCGACAAGATCCCTCGCGAATGGCTCAAGGCGATGAAATCCAATTTGCGCACGATCTGCCCCATGTTCAATACCAATCGGATGCTGAAGGAATATATGGAGCGTTCCTATCTGCCTTCGGCGGCACGGTGGGCGCATTTGACTGTCGATGACATGGCCCGCGCAAAGGCGCTGGCGGCCTGGAAACAGAAAGTCAATTCCGAATGGAAGAATCTCAAGGTCCTTCACGTGGAAACGGACATGCCGGAGAATGTGGAGGTCAATGTCTCCTTTGTGGTTTCC